>DAOVFI010000085.1 GCA_030673005.1 Planctomycetales bacterium | reverse complement strand
TTTAGGCAACTTCTTTACTCGGTCCATACTTTGTCTCGTGCAAACGTTGCACCCAGGGTTTCCATTGGGTCAGTAGGGTGTGCAGGTTCTGTTTCCTGCACACCGCGATTGGCAAATGAGCGATTCCGTGGTGTGCAGGGAAAAGAACCTGCACACCCTACGGGCTGCAAGCCTTTACCGACTCGATTTCTGCAGTGCCGCCTCGGTCTGGGCCATTCTCTTTTTGAGTTCTGCTTCCCGGGCCTGCATCTCGGCAAGTCTTTTCTCATGCTCTTTCAGGAATTTTTGTAGCGCCGGACCTTTATCAGGGGGATTCCGGGCCAGCATTGCCCGTAACTTGGCCAGTTTCGCCTCATGGGCGGCCCGTTCTCTCTGTAAGGCCGCTACGGACGCTCTCATCTTCTTTATCTCGGCCTTTTTCCTGGCTTCGTTTTCGGTCCCGGCGGTGTTTCCGGCAGGGCGTCGTGGACGGTGCTTGATGTACCACTTGACCAGGTCTGTTCCGCATTTCGGGCAAACGTCCCTGGCTTTGCCAACTGCGAAAGCCTCAGGTTTCGTTACGCGGCTCGGTAGATATAACGACTCACACGCGGGACATTTTATCATGACGAATACGGTCCCTTTGGCGCTGCATTTGGGGCAGTCCGCGCCGACGGGGCGTTTTGAATTGAACTGGTACTTTCCCAATTCCTCGGGTTTGATTGTCCATTCCTGGCCGCATTTGACGCACTTGACACGATAATCCGTCGGCGCTCCGGCCGCCGGTGTAGTAGCGGGTCTGGTGGTTCCCGCCGATGCTCCGCCGGTGATCGACTTGATGTGTCCGACGAAGATTTTGAGGGCTGGTCCGGGTTCGATTTTGAATTTGACGTAATTATCGGCGAGTTTGCCTTCCAGTTCGGTGCCGTCCCGCAGCGTCAGTTTCACCTCTCCCAGGGCGGCGGCGCTGAACGTGGCGGCGGCGACGTCCGACGGGGCGACCGAGACGGAGCCGAATTTGCCCCGGACGGTCCATTTGGCGTCGGCGAATCGGCCGAAGATCGTGTCGCCGTTGCGGAAGGTCAGTCTGGCGAGGTTTTTCGTCTCGCTCGGCGCGGTTGCGAAGGCGAACCGCTTGATCCGCTGCCGGGAGACCTCCATCGTCGCCGAGCCTTTGGTAAGTTCGGCAGGGGAAAGTTTCAGTTTCAGGCGGATTCGTTCCGCCGTCAGCAGGCCCGCCAGGGTCGAGCCGTTCCGGAAGACTGCCCGGTGCAGCCCGCCGCCGGGCGTGTCCATTTCGATGAACCGCATATCGGCAGTCGAGAGAGAAATCGGCCCGTGCTGCGTCGTGAAGGCAAAGCCCGTGGCGGATTCATCGAAGGCGAGCCTCGCTCCCGAGCGGAGTATCGCAAGCGAATCGGTAATCGCCGGCTGTTCGGGCTTTTGAGGACTGATGCGATAGGACACATGGCTCAGTCCCTTCGGTGGGATTTTGAGTACCGTTCCGCCGGTCAGTTTCAGCACCAGCGGTCCGGAAGTCAGTTCGCCGTCGAATATCTGCCCGTCGGTCGCTATCAGGTGTACGCGACTGTTCCCCGCCGAACGGCTTACAAGTCCGAGCACCTTCCCGGCGGGAATTTTCAAAGTCCCGAAGTCGGTTCTCAGTACGTAGTGTTCGGTGGTTATCCCGCCGTGGATTTCGTTGCCGTTGCGCAGGACGAACAGGTCGCTCTGATCGCTGCGTTTCAGTACGACCCTGCCGAGGCTCAGTACGGACAGGCCCATGTTCAGCAGTATCTGCCGCAGCGGCGCCGGCACAAGGCGCAGTTCGCGGGCGGTGTCGAACTCCTTGAGGAACTTTACCGCCTGGTCGTAGGGTCTGCGTTGAGCCTCGAAGAAGCACAGAGCGACAGTCTTTCCGGCCGGGACTTTAATCGTGGCGTGATAGTAGAGGCTGTCGTTATTTGTGGTGAACTGAAAGGTGGGTTTGAACTTCGATCCTGGCGTGGCGAAGACGTGCGCGACCGCAGGCCGGCCCGAGCTAGAGGAGTAGGCCGTTACGATGCCCCAGTCCTTCTCGGTGATGCTCGTTCCACCGGATGTTGTGTAAGTCCTGGCTGTGGAGTCTCCCATGTTGGAATAGTAGCGGAGCGAGACCTGTACGTCCGAGCCGGTGGTGTTTTCGAAGATGTCGATCCATCGGCAGTAACCGGCCTTTATATTGACGAAGATTCTCCGGCTGACGGCGAGGTTGTTATGCCGCCACGTGCCGATCTCGATCTCTTTTCTGTCTTTGCTGATCCTCGCGTTGGAGTTGGTGGGAAAGGACGTACCGCCGACCTGCAACTGCATGCCGCCGTCGTAGGCGTCGTTTGTCCCGTCGTTAATCGTTCCGTAATTCGATATGTCCCACCGGTATCCGTGCGAATCGGTTACGGTCCAGGGGAGCGAGACGTTCTGGCCGGGGGAGATGTGAACGCCGCCCTTGCCGGCGGACGTTGGGGCAGGTCTTCGCGAGCTCACGACAGAAAGCGTAATTCCGCCACGTCTCGGGCGCGCCGGACGAACTTTCAGTTGTGCCGGGCAAATCGCTACTCCGCCGATAATAATGATTAATACAACAGACGCGTAAATCGCATATCTCATTTCTTCGCCGCTCCTTCATTGGACATTAGACATTCATCAGGGCACCTTCACGCCCAGTTTTTCCAGTATTGCCCGGATACGCTGGCGGACTTCCGGTTCGGGGTCTTTCAGATGCCTTTTCAGCAGCGGGGCGATGGTCTGACCCATTCGGATTAAGGCCTCCTGGGCCTCCTGGCGGTCCTTGTAACTGGAGGCAGCGAGCATGGCGACGTATTTTTCGACGCGCTTGACGGTTTCGTTCGGGGGCAGGGCGGCGGTCCGCTCAATCGCGTCGATAAGCCCCACGTGCAGGTTCAGCGTCGGTCCGGGTTCGATCTTGAACCGCAGGGCCTCCTTGCGGATACGCCCTCGAAGTGTCGAGCCGTCCCACATCTGTATCGCTACCCGACCCGGGTCTTCCCGGCTGAAGGACATTGATACGATGTTCTCAGGCCTGACGTTAATCATCCCGAAGTCCGTCGCTATGGAGAACGACTCATCGATCAGTTTTCCGAACAGTTCGTCCTCGTTGTTCAGCGACACGTGGGTCAGGACCGAATCGCTCTTACCTTCGGCTGCGAATTTCACAGCCAGGACCATATCGCGCCGGATGTCGAGTTTCCTTCCCAGTTTCAGCGGCAGGACGATCCTTTCCGGCCCCAGCATCCCGCCCAGTATCGAGCCGTTGATGAACTCGGCGCGATGGACGCCGCTGGAATCGTGGTTCATCGCGACTTGTATCAGGTCCTTTCCGTTCAGGTCGATCGTTCCGTGCCGCGTTCTGAAAGTGCATTTCAGGTCGGCGGGATCGAACGCAAGCCTGTCTCCTGTCCGCAGCAGGATCAGCGGTCCGGCGGCCGAAGCCTCTTCGGGTTTTTCCTTGCTGACGCGGTAGGAACACTGCCTGATCCGCGAGAACGGGATTTCCAGTTTTCCCCCGGTCGGCAGCCTCAGTTTTATCACGGCGTCGCGGAGTTTGCCTGTAACAACCTGCTCGCCGGCAAGGACCGCGTGGACGGCGGTTTCCTGCCCCGCGACGGCAGCGAAGCCGATAACCTTCTCGGCAGGGAGCGTCAACGTGCCGAAAAAAGGCTCGATGACGAACTGCTTATTGGTAATCTCACCGGAGATCGAATCGTCGTTCTTGAGAAGCACCACGTCGGCTGTTCCGAGCCGGTCCAGTTCGATATTATCAATTCCGCTTCCGCAGCGGAAATTGACGATGAGCCTCCGAACGGCGGGCGGAAGGTCGCTCAACAGTTTGGCGGGCTTGAACTGCGACAATATCTTTTGATGCTCGGCTGTGCTTGTCGCCTGGCTCTCGAAATAGCACAATATCGCTACGCCGCCCGGCGGAACGGTCAGGGAGTAGTTGACCGAGGCGGTATTACCGCCGGCAGTAACGGTCGGGCGAAACCTGCCGCCTTTTCGGCAGACGATGTGCAGCAGGGAAGGCGAATTCTGGTGTTCGGTTATGAACGCCCAGTCCTTCTTGCCGAACGCGCTGCCGCCCGAGGAGGTAATCACGCGCGAGATGTGGCGGTTATAGGTGGAATAGATACGGACCGGAACGACCTGCTTGGTAGAAGTAGTGTTGACGAAAATGTCCAGCCAGCGGACCATGCCGCGATCGCGATAAACCTTGGCGCGGCGGTAGATCCGGCAGTTGTTGCGTGTGTACGGGCCGATCTCAATCTCGTGCCCGTCGGCGTTCCTCCACGCCATGTTGGTGTTTGTCCGGACGTTGGAGCCGCCGACCTGGCAGTAAAGCCCGCCGCGATAGACGTGGTTCATGCCGCGATAGACGTTGAGGTAGCTCTGGAAGTACCATTGCTGTCCGGCCCCGTCGGTCAGGTTGATGTTGAAATGGCTCTGCTGGGTTTTAGGAACATGCAGCCCGTCGGGAAGTTTCCTCGTCTGCCCGCCGGCAGAGACCGCCAGGGATAAAATCGCCAGACACGCGCACGATAAAGTCGATAATCGTTTTCCGAACATCGCTATCCTTTCACAGAAAGGTCAAATCAGCGCACATTATACCCTATGAATATCAGACGCGTAAGGGACGAATTTGTTCCGTCTTTTTATATTGGGTGCCGTGGCACGGGCGTCTCGCCCGTGGAGCCAGAACATGGCCGAGACCTACCTGCCGGTAGGCAGGCGGCCATGCCACGATTATCGTACCGGGAAATGCTCGACGGTATCGGCGTCAGTGTCCAGGATGGCGGCGGTTGGCGGATGGGCGTGGCGCAGGGCGCCGGGATTGATGACGCGAGTGACGCCGATCCGCTCATCGCGCGGCTGGTGCGTGTGCCCGTGGCAGACGTAGCCGAAACGCTCGTCGGAGATGAGTTCGGCAAGGACGGCGGGTTTATTTCCGTGTGTGACGGCCAGGTATGCCTGCCCGTCGAGCGGAACCAGGACCGTCTCGCAGCCGAAGTGCACCCCGCTGCGGTCGGCGGCGTCCTGGAGGCTCCGGCAATGGCGGTCCATATTGCCCGCCACCGCGTAGGCAGGCAGATGGGTCTCACCCAGGGCGATTATACATTCGCCGCTTCCCACGTCGCCGCAGTGGACGATAACCTCGGCCCCGCGCTCGATGAGCATCGCCAGCGCCCGACGCAACCGATTAACCTTACCGTGCGAATCTGATACTATTCCTATCTTCATCTCTAAAAGCCTGACTGACTTATCATGTTATGCGAGAAAAGCATTATTTGCCAGTTGCCGCGGATGACGATACCATCCTGATTGCTTAATGCCGTCCCGCACCACAGAGCAGAAGGCATAAAAGATGACACGATCAGAGCCGGGAAACTTATCAGATATTCAACGTCGTGGCAACAGCCCCAGGGCGACAATGCTGATCTCCTATACTCTTGCCGCAGCGGTTATGGCGATTCTCTGCTGCCTGACGAGAAGTGATGCGCTGACCGACTGGGACAGTTGGGAATACGCCGCCCTGGCGGTCGTAGGTGAACCAAGCGGCCTGTGCCTGGGGCGATGGTGGTTTATTTTCTTTATGCGCGTGGCCTATTTAATCGGTTCAGCCGGCGGACTGGACCTGATGCACAGCTACGTGACAATGCAGGTAGCGGTTATAATAATGTCGGTCGCGGCTATAGTAGCCGTGATGCACTGGACATACCTTTTTTCCGGCCGATTATCGACCGCCGTTCTGGCCGGGTGCATAGGTCTGGTTTCACCTTCACTGATGGCGTATTGCTCTGCCGTTATGACCGAAACACCCACGATGCTTTTCCTGGCGTTGTCGATGATTTTCTGGGAAATGGTTCTGATGCGGTCGTCTTCCCGGCCTATTGTTGCGGGGATATGGGCTTCGGCGGCGGGCGTGGCTTTCGGTATCGCCGTCAGTATGCGCGAGCCGGCGCTCTTTTTATGCGCCTGGCCGGTGGTTTCCTGTTTCATCGATCGCCCCAGAGGACGATGGCGGCTGCTGGCAATAACCGCGGTGTCGTCCCTGGCGACGTTGGGTTTCGCAGTGTGCATGGCCTGGGTATGGAGCGGCGTTGATCCGGTTACTTCCATCGGAAATTATTCACAATACATGCGAACCGAACGCGAAACATTCGGATTTCACGGATGGGCCAACCTCGGATACCTGGGAACGCATTTCCTGATAGCCTCGCCCCTGGCCGTTCTGGCGTTTCTGGTCCACGCCTTGCGCTGGGCGTTCAGCGGCAGGGATTCGAAAACACACAGCGATCGAAAGAGGGTTTTTCGCCGCGCGAAATGGCTCGGAATCTCGCTGATTCCCTACGTGCTGATGACCTGGTACAACCCGGACTTGTCCTTCAATTACAGATTGCTGCTCCCGCTGGCGTGGATGGCTGTGCCAATCGCCGCAGTCTGTGCCGAAGCCGCCCTCGCGCGGTTCGGCAGGTGGGTATTGTTCCCGACCAGGACGACTGTGATTACGTCGGGTATTGCCATTGTACTTATCTCCGGAACGATCATGGGATTTGCCCACCATCATTTACTTGTCCCATGGTTTCATTACACTGAATATCAAAAGCAGATGTTCCAACAGTTGCAGACTCTGCCCGACAATACCGCGGTCTTTCCCGGCCCGGGCAGCGCCATAGGTATCTATCTTCAACGCACCGGGCTGAGGCCGGACTGGATCGCCGTACCTACCGGTTTCGGGTGGACCGGAGATAACCTTACACAACGAGTCGAGGGGTTCTTCAAGAAAGGAAAGCGGGTATTCGTCAATCTGGACCCGTATGGCTGGGGAAGGATAGGATGTGAACCGACCGAGTGGTGGGCAATTAACGATATGGTTTCGCGTTTTGAAACACGTCCCGCCGCCGGGGGTTTCATAGAAATCCTTCCACGCGCGGATCGCAACCCGGATCGTAACCCGTAAGAAGTGTTTCAGAACAGTGACAAACCGCTGGAAGAGAAGGAATATCCCGACGAGGCCGACCTTGTCGAGGAGGACGAAGAGCCTTCGCTTTCGCTGACGCACTGTCCGGCCTGCGGGGAACTTATCTATGACCAGGCCCAGCAGTGTCCGCACTGCAAGGAGTGGATTTTCCCGGACAGACCAGGCTGGCGAAGCAGCAGAAAATGGTACGTCCGCGGCGGGTTGTACGTAACGAAGACACTGTTGCTGAACTGGATTTTCTGGCTGGCGCTGGCGGTGATCGGGGGGGTCATTATGGCCTGGGAGATATTCAGACAGGCGCGGGAGCAGTGATTCCAGGCACAGCCGGGCGCTGCGTACGTGTTTAACCACGAGTATGTGTTTATCCCCTGCCGGAGCTAAACACGTAGCGAATGTCCGGGCTTGTCGATTACCGGTGTGCAAGTGTTGCAATCTTCCGTCGCACACAAGGGGCAAGTGTGTTCTTTTGAAATGTTGCCTTGGCGGGGTGTTTGGCGTAGTATCATGGCGACGACGAAACTCGCTATGAACAGGCCGACCTGATCAAAAGGGTTTAAGAAAATGAAAATGAAACGAGTAATTTTCTTTACTGCGTGTACGGGATTATCGGTGCTGTTTCTGCTGCCGGCCGGGTGCACTACGACCATACCGGCCAGGGAATTCCTCGCAAAGTACGCCGCCGACATCGAGGTGCCTAACCCGGACCGGTCAGAATTGCCCTGCCGGATATTCATGGGCGAGCAGCGCGGTTATCAGCGGATTAAGGACGTAACGCCTTTCTGCCAGGGCGGCGGGCTGTTTGGTAAGACGGTTATATGGCGATGCCCGTCGTCCGAACTGCCGGAAGACTTCCCCGAAGCATACCGGCCTGGAGGCTTGGTTATCGACGGCCGGGCGGGCGCGAAATACAAGTACCTGATACAATCGTACCGCGGTGAGAAAGGGCGTAGGGAGTAGGGCGTAGGGAAAAACTAAAAAAGATGTCATACTACGCCACAGGGATGAATACAATTGCCGATTGCCGATTTTCAATTGACAGAAAAGATTGCCGGATATTCTTTCAACTGGCAATTGGCAATTGGAAATTGCCAATTGTAAAGCCATGAAGGTATCGGTAATAATCCCGGCCGCCGGGGCGTCGAAGCGCTTCGGCGGGAAGACCAGGAAGATATTCGAGCGGATAAAAGGTCAGCCCGTCTTCATCCGTGCGATCGAACTGTTCGTCAACCGTAACGACGTATGCGAAGTCCAGTTGGTCGTAGCCGACGAAGATAAAGAGACGATGAAGACCCGCTACGCCGCCAATATCGGCTTCATGGGCGTCAGACTCGCCGACGGCGGGGCCACCCGGACCGAATCGGTCCGCAACGCACTGGCGAATGTCTCGGACGAGGCAGAGTATGTCTGCGTGCACGATGCCGCCCGACCCTGCGTCTCGCAGTTGTGGATTGACAAGGTATTCGCCGCCGCCGAAAAAACAGGCTCGGCCATCCTGGCCTATCCGCTTCACGGCACTCTGAAAAAGGTTGCAGCCGACAATCTTATCGAGCAGACTCTGCCGCGCGAAGGCCTGTGGGAGGCCCAGACGCCGCAGGTCTTCAGCAAGGATATCCTGAAACGGGCCTACGAAAACGCCGACGGTCAGGCCGACGACGACGCCGCGCTTGTCGAGGCCCTCGGCGAACAGGTAACTGTTGTCGCAGGCGACCCGAGAAATATAAAGATAACCACAAAAAACGACCTGGCGCTGGCGGCGGCAGTGGTAGATTCGCTGCCCAAGCCAAAGTTAGCCAAACACGCCGGACCGTTTAAAGAGGCACAATGGTAAGAATTGCGGATTGTAGATTGCGGATTGCGGATTTGGAAAAAATCCGTGTAATCGGTATAACTTGTCCGGTCTGTTGGAATCTGTGGATTGAATAAGGGGTTTTATAATGGTGATGGATAAGAGAACTTCGGTAATTCTGGCATTGTTGGGCGTATTGATAATAACAGTTTTTTCGGCAGGTTGTGACCGCCCGGCGGCGCCGCCGAGGACTGCCGACGGAAAGGTCGTCAAGTACGTTCCCG
>DAOVFI010000133.1 GCA_030673005.1 Planctomycetales bacterium | reverse complement strand
GTTCTGGACGTCATATACGACCCCGCCGAGCCGGACGGGACGGAAGATGAAGATTTTGAACCCGGGGACAATCACTATTACTATCGCGTGCGCGGACTCGAAGAACACGACCGACTGGATACGACTGAAATAGTATCGTTATTTGACATGGAACCGGCGAATGACGGATTCGATTCCATGGCCGAGCAGGTCAAACGATTCGTTAAAGAACCATATATTTTTACAATCCAAGTGATTTAAGATCGGCAACAAGGTGTTCTGTGGCTATGTTGTAGTTGTAGGTGTTGGGATGAACGCGGAAAGCGTCCTGGAGGCTCTTTTTCATTTTTCGGTAACCGGCGCCATCTGTGATCCATACGAGAGTTATGCCGATTTTATCCAAGTTCCGATTCAAATCAGCGTATGCACGTTTAATCTCTGTTGGTTTCGATCCGCTTGTTGTGTAGAAATTCACCTCAAAGGCAACTCGCAAAGTCCCATCTGTCTCAATTGCGAAGTCAACCTTTTTTCGACCTTCAGCAAAGTCAATTTGAGCCTCGGTTCTTAAAGATTCATCCGGCAAACCAAGTTGCTTAACCGTCTGCAAGAGCATGTCTCCAACTAAAGCATGAAATGCGCTGCCTCCCAGATTCTTCCTCTTGTTGCAAGCAAGCCCAACCTCTACACCTAAAACGCTTGAGGCCACATCTCCTTGGAGCAAATTTTGCAATCCGAGGTCCTTCCAAGCCCCCGTCAACCATGCTGCCGCGTCTTCGTTCCCACCCTTTATTTTCTCGCACACTTTATGGATGTCGGCGTCATCTTCTAAAGTGACGAAAGTGTTCCCCGTATGTCCGAGAAGTTCGAATCCCAAAGTTACGTACTCCTCAGGATCGTCTGCACTCAGTAATGCGTCTGCAATTTCACGCGGGTTACGTTCCAGTGTCTCTGGTTGCATCTGTTCAAAAAAATCAATCGCAGGACGAAATGCGCGTATCTTTGCAGCGATATCCGCCCAAGGAATAAAATCAGAACGTCTTATCACCCCGGCTTTAAGTGTTGCTAAAAAGTCTGCTAGAAACTTTTCCGGCGGCATTTTTCTGCTTGCTAGTATCGGCATTGGCTTGTCTCTCGTAATCAAGCAAGGGCGAGTAACCTGCTTCTAAATATTCACGTTCAAATCGCTTCTTGCTGAGTTCCAGAAATTCCGTTTCCATCTCCAGTCCGACGGATCTTCTGTTCATTCTTGCCGCGGCGATGCCTGTGGTGGCCGATCCGCTGAAGGGGTCTAGGATGAGGTCGTCTTCGTCGCTGGCGGCTGCGATGATTCGCTCCAGAAGGGAAAGGGGTTTCTGCGTGGGGTGCTTTCCGAAGACTTTTTCGTCGCGGCGGGGCGTTTCTATATCCGTCCAGACGCTCTTCATCTGCTTTCCGCCGTTGATTCGTTTCATTAACGGGTAGTTGAACTTGTGTCGGCATTTTTTATCGCGTCCGGCCCAGAGGATCGTCTCGGCTGCGTGTGTGAAGTACCGGCAGGAGAGGTTCGGGGGCGGGTTGGGCTTTACCCAGGTGATGTCGTTGAGGATTTTCAGGCCCAGTTCGTCCATTACGGCTCCGACGATGTGGATGATGTGGCTGGTGCCGGAGACGAACATTGTCCCGTTGGGTTTCAGCAGCCTCCGGCAGCGTGAAATCCAGTCGGTCGTGAAGGCGTAGTTGCCCGCAAAACCCATCGAGCGGTCCCATTTTCCCTTGTTGACGGAGACCATCTTCCCGGCCTGGCATGTGATTCCGCCGTTTGAGAGGAAATACGGCGGGTCGGCGAAGATGAGATCGAACGACGCTTCCGGCAGCAGCGGCATCAGTTCGAGGCAGTCGCCCCGGTAGAGGACGAATCGCCCGGCCTCGCCTTTGAAATAAGGGGGTGGCGTGGTCGCTGTGTTTGCGACCACCTTGCCTACCTGCCTGCCGGTAGGCAAGCCGGACAGGCAGGCGTGTACATCGGTTTCAGCGTGGCCGCAAACACCGCGGCCACGGCACCCGGCGGGGGGATTTTTTGCGTCTTCGCTCATCGGGCCGGATCGTTGATCAAATCGGACACCGGATCAAGACCCATGTTTTCCCTTTGTGAAAAATATGATTATTCGATACCCTTGTGGTGTGTATCATTCTGGGGGATTTTCCCGGGAGTAAAGATGACAGAAAAACAGAAACGAAGAAAATCGTGGGCGGAACCTTACAAAATAAAGATGGTCGAACTGCTCAAGATGACCAGTCGCGAAGACCGCTTGTCGGCGATCGGGCAGGCGGGTTACAACACGTTCCTGCTGCGGAGCGAGGACGTTTATATCGACCTGCTTACCGATTCGGGCACCTCGGCGATGTCGGACCGCCAGTGGTCCGGCCTGATGATGGGCGACGAGGCCTACGCCGGGTCGCGCAACTTCTACCATCTGATCGAGACTGTGGAAAAGTATTACAGTTACAAATACACCGTCCCGACCCACCAGGGACGCGGCGCAGAGCACATCCTCTCGCAGATAATGATTAACCGGGGCGACTACATACCCGGCAACATGTACTTCACCACCACCCGCCTTCACCAGGAGTTGGCCGGCGGGACGTTCGTCGATGTAATCATCGACCAGGCCCACGATCCGGCCGATACGCACCCGTTCAAGGGAAACGTGGATTTCGCCAAACTGGACGCACTGGTCGAAAAGGTCGGCGCAAAGAAGATTCCCTACGTCTGCATCGCCACGTGCGTGAACATGGCCGGGGGTCAGCCGATCTCGATGGCGAACCTCAGGCAACTCCGCCGGTGGTGCGACGAGCACAAAATCCCCATCGTCCACGATATGACCCGCCTGGCCGAAAACGCCTTCTTCATCCAGCAGCGCGAGGACGGCTGGTCCGAAAAGTCGGTCGCGGAGATAGCCTTTGAGATATGCTCGCTGACCGATATTGCGACGATGTCCGCAAAGAAGGACCCGATGGTCAACATCGGCGGATTCCTGGCGATGAACGACAGGAACCTGTACGAGCGCGCCTGCAATATGGTAGTGGTCTATGAGGGTCTTCACACGTACGGCGGGATGGCCGGTCGCGATATGGAGGCCTTGGCCATCGGCATCACCGAATCGGTCCACGACGACCACATCCGCGCCCGGGTCGGTCAGGTCGAATATCTCGGTCGGAAGATCGCCGAGGCCGGCGTCCCGATCGTCAAACCGGTTGGCGGGCACGCGGTCTTTCTGAACGCCAGGAGTTTCCTTCCTCACATACCGCAGGAGCAGTTTCCCGCACAGGCGCTCTCTGCGGCAATTTACGTCCAGTCGGGCGTCCGGTCGATGGAGCGCGGGGCGGTATCCGCCGGTCGAAACAAGGATACCGGCGAGAACTACATGCCCAAACTGGAACTGGTTCGCCTGACGCTGCCGCGAAGGGTCTATACCCAGGCGCACATGGACGTAACGGCAGAGGGCGTGATAGAGGTCTTCGAGAACGCCGGGGAGGTCAGGGGTCTGCGCTTCACCTACGAGCCGGAGGTGCTAAGGTTCTTCCAGGCGCGATTCGAGCCGGTCTAATACTACAGCGCGAAGTATAACGAAATCGTTACAAGAAAGAGCGTTCAGCGTTCAGCAATCAGCAATCAGCCAACAGATATGGGCGCCTGACGTACATCGAGTATTCTGACTGCTGACCGCTGATTGCTGATTGCTAAACGCATTGCTGTAACAAGTGTCGTTACCACATTTTAGAGGCTTTATGCGTTATTACTTCGCGCTGTAGTACTAAATGCACATTCGTGTAACGAGCAGTTGCATTGTGGTGACGGGGTCTGCGCCGGTCTTGATGGCGAGGTCGGCTGCGAGTAGCCGTCGGGCGTCTCGGCGTGATTGCGCCTGCGCCGCAGCGGACCGTCCGGCGCCGGCGAGGGTTTTGCGGACGTGCCACCCCAACATTCCCAGCGTGCGAATCTCTTCGCCCCGGCGGGTCATCAGGGCCGACAGTTCTCCCAGCGCCTTGTGGGTGTTGCGCCTTCCGATGGCGTTTGTCAGCGCGAACGGCTCGGACCCGACGGTGGCTACTACCACGGCCGAGACGTCTTCGACGGTAATTTCCTCCCGCTGGTCGACGTAGATCGCGAGTTTGCCGATTTCCCCGTCGAGGCGGTACAGGTCGTTTCCGATCCATTCGGCCAGCAGTCGGGCGGCCTGCGGGGCAATCCGCTTGCTCTGCGCCTGGGTGGTTTCGGCGATCCATTTCGGAAGGGATGAGGCCGGGATTGGCGAACAGTTCGTTAACTCGCCAACCTTGCGGACGATCCGGTCGAGCGATTTGACCCGTTCGCGCACTTCCTTGCCGGCCTGACCGGTGGGCGTCTTCGGCGGCCAGGAATCGATCAGCAGGATTAAAAAGGCCGTCCGCGCAGGAGCGGCGAGATACCTTTCGAGCGCCTCGGCGTGGGCGACGACGAACTTGTCGGCTTCGCGTACGATTACGACCCGCATCGGCGCCAGCAGCGGCGCCGTCCTCAATTCGTCCAGCACGTCCGACAACTCGGCCGATGCGTCGAGTTTAGTGACGGTCAGGTTTGTCTCGTCCCGCCCGACAAGGCGGCGGACGATTTCCTCGCTTCGGCGCCTGCGGAGATACTCGTCCTGGCCGTGCAGTATATAGACGGGTTTTGGGAGGGATTGCGCCATCGCGTGTTCCCGCTGCGGACAGCGCGCCACGCCGTCAACGTCAGCGCACAGTACAGGGCCGATTCATCGGTCTTTCCGGAATCGGCCCAGAGGTGTTCGTCCGGGCAGCCAATGTCAATAACGGCAACGCCGCCCCGACTATCCAGATAGTCGTTACATCTGCTTCCGGCGGTACATAACCAGCAATACGACCAGCAGAATCACCAGGACCAAAAGCGGAGCCTGCCACCAGACAAAGGCGTCAGTCCATGCTGCCAACATTCCAACATCCAACATAATTTTCTCCTTCGAGCCTAATGCAACCGAACAGGACGGTGCATTTTATAGTCGCAGGCCCGAAAACCTGTCAAGAAAAAACTGACTGTCCTGCAATCTTTACATTAGCGGCGACTGGACTCGAACCAGTGACCTAGGGCTTATGAATCCCTCGCTCTAACCAACTGAGCTACGCCGCCACGTAAAAGTATTCTCGCCGCAATACGGGGCGTTTTCAAGTGAGTTTTTCGTTTATTATCGCAGGATACGCCCGGAAAGAGTTACGCAAAAGGTTACGCACGAAGCCCGACCATTCGAATGTCCGGGCTTGAAAATCATCACGATAAAATTATTTTTCCCGCGCGCCTTTTACTGCCTTCTTATCTTTAGACCTTTCGCTCTTCTTTGTCTTTTCTGAATCACTCGGCTGTGTCGTCGTTTTCCGTTTCGGTTTGGTCGTCGCTGTCCGCTGGGCTTCGGTGAGGATTTCCTTTGAGATATATTCGAACAGTTTTTTCATAGCCTGCGTACGCGCTTTTTTATCGGCAGGGTCCACACTCGCTACCTGCTCGGTATAGGCGGCCTCGATCAGGGCAAACTGGTCCTTTTTGAGGGCGGCGGTCTTGAATCTTCTCTTGACGCCCAGCATGGCCTGGTATTTTCGCCATTCGGCCAGCTGTTCCGGTGTCAGAACAGCCATAATTTTCACCCGCCACTGCTTTCTGATTTCCTTCGGCCTTTTACGAAGTGCGAGTAATTTTCCGTAGGTTTCCTTCACCGCCTTCTTGTCGCCCTTCTTCCTGGCCTGGACCAACTGCGCCCTGAGGTCCCTGTGTTCCTGGCTGATGGATTTCTTGTACTCCTTCAATGCTTCGTTCCGCAGCCTGCTCAACCGGGCGATTTCTCTCTGCTGATCCCTGTCCAGCTTGCATTCCTTGGCCATACGTGCGTGCATTCCGCGTAAAAGCGGTTTTTTGTAGGTAGTGGTTGTTTTCTTCGGTTTTTTGTCCTTCAGCGGACCGTCGTCCTTGGGGGTACCCAGGCCGAAAACCGAACCGGTCGCCATCAGAACCGTCAACAGTAGTGCCGGAATTCTCATCTGTGTCTCTCCTGAGGGGCGCTGTTCACCAGCCCTTATATCGCCCCGGCGCCACCCCTTACACGCCGGGCTAATACTTACCTTCCTGAATTGCATGGTAGCCTGTGCCGGAAAAACTACCGGGTGGCACGGTCAAGTCAAAGACTTGGCCGTGGTCCGGCGACATCACGGCCAAGCCTCACTTTGTTCGGCTTGACCGTGCCACCCGGTCTGCAAATCATTCGGCGCTCTTTATATTATCGGACGATTTGGGCGGAGTGGATTTATCTTTTGACG
Source organism: Planctomycetales bacterium (assembly GCA_030673005.1). Taxonomy (GTDB): domain Bacteria; phylum Planctomycetota; class Phycisphaerae; order SM23-33; family SM23-33; genus DAOVFI01. The sequence goes on along the minus strand of DAOVFI010000133.1, from coordinate 363 downwards.
AATCTTTTGCTGTCTTTTTGGTGGGTTTTTCTTTTTCGGCGTCCTTGCGGTACGATTCGCTGCGATAGTCGGTCTGATAGAATCCGCTGCCTTTGAAGATTATCCCGGCGCCGGCGCCGATCAGCCTGCGGACGCGGAGTTTTCCACATTCGGGACATTTCCTGATCGGGTTGGCAGTTATCGACTGGAACATCTCGAATTCCGCACCGCAGGCGTCGCAATTGTAATCATAAGTAGGCATAGTTATTCACCTTTATCGGTTTGTTCATTCTGTCCGGCGTTTTCGTCCGGCTGATGCGAGGAGACGACCACCTTCGCCGGTCTGAGCACCCGGCCTTTGAATTCGTAACCGCGCTGAAGCTC
>DAOVFI010000765.1 GCA_030673005.1 Planctomycetales bacterium | reverse complement strand
TGCATCAAACGCGTCGGCTCGTCGGTGATCCTCTTTGAAAAGGATCAGGCGTGGAAGTTAATGCGTGAAGCCATCGGGAAGGTCGATGACGACTTTATGGCAGAGCGCGACCAGGGCGGTCCTGTCGAGCAAAGGGAGCCGCTGTGAGCCGCTTCATGCTCGACACCAGCATCTGCGTTGAATTGATCCGTGGCCGAGGGGAATCCCTCCTGCGGAAAATGGAGCAATTCGCGGTTGACGAGATCGTCCTCTCCAGCATCACCTTGGCGGAACTTCAGTATGGCGTAGAGAAATCCGCAAACCCCGCGAAGCACCGTTCGCTACTTGCGGATTTCTGTGCCCCGCTGGCGATCTTGCCTTTCGACGGACAGGCCGCCGAGCACTACGGTCGAATCCGCGCCGCCCTCGACCGGGCGGGCACACCCGTCGGCCCGCTGGATACCCTCATCGCCGCTCATGCCGTTTCGGTCGGATGTACACTTGTAACCAATAACGAACGCGAGTTCCGACGCGTGGACGGCCTGAAGGTCGAGAACTGGACGACCGGGTAGTCGTAGTCGTAGGGCGGGTGGCATGCCCTCACGCGGAGCGGGTGGGCATGTCTGTCCTGCGGCAAAAACATGCTCACGCCCTTCGGACGAGAGCATGCCACCCGATTCGCCGCGTTTGGAGTTTCCGAGGGTCATTTACTATGGAGACGAACCGATGTCAGGTCCGATAATAATAAAGGTACAAAGAAAGTCCGGTTGCGATGATGTCCCGCTGCCGCGGTATATGTCCGCGCATGCAGCCGGGATGGACGTGTGCGCCGCCTGCGCCGATGACGTAACGATCGCGCCGGGCGAAACGAAGGCGATACCGTGCGGTTTCTTCATGGCGGTTCCGCCCGGATACGAGGCGCAGATTCGCCCGCGCAGCGGGCTGGCGCTGCGGCACGGAATCACCATCCCCAACGCGCCGGGCACGATTGACGCCGACTATCGCGGCGAGGTGTGTATAATTATCAGTAATACCGGCCCGGAGCCGTTCG
>DAOVFI010000025.1 GCA_030673005.1 Planctomycetales bacterium | reverse complement strand
GATTTCCGGGTGCGGCTTGCGATAGCGGACGTTGCAACTGTAGATAGTGGCCGAAAAATGCTCCAGCAGGCCGAGTTGGCGCAGGTGCCGGTCGAGCACCCTGCCCGACACGAAGGTGTTGCTCACCACCGCCAGGGCCAGACCGTCCCGACGACGAAAATCCGCCAGCATATCACCAAGACCATCTTCTACAGTTGCCTGCCGGCTGAGCGGTTCGTACCACATCCACGCCAACTCTTCGAGTTGATCGGCAGTAAGGTTCTGCCCCATCGCCTTGCTGATCCGGTCGAGCACTTCCAGGGAGTTGAACTCCCGCCGGGTGAAGTGACTCTTCAGCAATTGCCACTGTATGGCCCGTAACTGCCGCCGATGGAACTTTTTGAACGGCGGCAGCGGCTGGTCGATCTCCTGAAGGTAATCGTAGGCCAGACGTGCGCCCTCGTTAAACAGTGCCAGCGTGTCCACCGGACCGAAGTCCAGCAACGTATCGCCCAAATCGAACAGGATACCCTTGATCCTTGTCATAAACCGAAAACCGCCGCAAAGTAGAACTTAAACAGGTCGAAACCGCAAGGCATTCCCGCCGCTGTTCGTTAATGTGTTGCAGCCAAGCGGGTTTTTCCATCCTGGAAAACGCGCTGCTGATCTATGAAACGCACGAAAAAGACCTGCTGAAACGCACGGATTATGAATTCCCTGCGGGACTGTCGTTCAAAGACTTCTGATACATGAAGAAAAAACCTCCGGCTACCCACGCAAGGCAACCGGAGGTCTGCCACGGCTATAACAGCCATGTATTACTGTCCCGCTCAAGGCAGGAGATTCTCCCTTCCCAAGTCGAAACCTGGAATATATCAAACCTGTTCCGGATTGTCAATAAAAACCGCAAAACCTTTTTCCACAATTTGCCTTCATTATAACCGCCTAATTATGCATCAATTACGTAAATGCTTATCGGTTTCTGCCGGTTTTTCCACAAAACATCGTCTATGACGCTTTATCCTGGGACAATTTATCTCTTCAGGCCCGCGATATATACCGCATGTATCTTATTTATAGCGTCTTATGCAAAATACTTCCTGAACAGGTAACATATGAAGGTCGATGGTTGCATTTGTGGACAGAATTTGTCCAGCACGACGTAAAGTGTTTGTTTAGAGCAGTTAAAGATTTGATGTAGCGGTTTCCGGTACCGTGGCACGGGCGTCTCGCCCGTGATGTCATGGCCGGGACGGAGCGCAGCGAAGTCCTGGCAGAATAATCCGTTAATGCAAGCCACCGGGACTTCGCGGCGCTGCGTCCCGGCCTACGACTACCGCGACCTTACGAGGCGTACTTCCGCTCCGACGCCTGCGTCAAGAATATCGCAGGCGCGTCCGCCGTTGACAGCCACCTCCACGAGCGACATTGAGTTTATCAGCGACAGGGGCGCGCCGGGGGCGGCGAAGGCGTAGGTTGCCTTCAGGACCCCGATATTATTTCCCGCGCAAAAAACTACCACCCCAACAGGTTCACCCCAGACCTGATGCAGCAACTGTGCCGATACATCGCTTATAAGGTTGCCGAAGTGGTCCACGTAAATGATCTGCCCGCGAATTAAACCGTCCGGTTCTTCCGCCGGTTCGGGGATATCGAGCAGTTTGAATTTTCCGGGCGCCGGTCCGAGCCGGTCCATCGGGAGTCCGCCGGACAGGTAGGCCGCGACGGGGGCGATTATGTCCCTGCCGTGGAAGGTCGCAGAGGTGGTCGATTCGAGGAAATACTGCTCATTACGGATGGCGACGATCTGCTCCAGCGGATAGTCCCGCTCAACCAGTCCGATCACGCCATTGTCGGGAAAGACTATCGTCTGACCGGCGTACCTGGCCGCCATGATCCTCCGGTCGGTTCCTACGGTCGGATCGACGACGACGCAGTGGACTGTATCCGGCGGGAAGTACCCAAAGGCCTGCCTGAGCACAAACGCACCTGCCAGTATGTCCCCGGGCGGGATGTCGTGGGTAATATCTACTACTGTCGCGCCGGGTGTGATACTCATTATCACTCCGGTCATCTCGGCGACGTATGGACCGGACCGGCCGAAGTCTGTCAGGAGTGTTACGATACGTTGTTTTGCCATGCTATTGTCTCCCCGCCGGTTGTCGGCTACAGGATTGAGATGCTGCATCCTAACAGACACACCGGATTGTAACCTGCGTTAATCTCTGGACAGGACGGCAGGAAATAGTATGATTTCATTACAATAGTCGCAACTTTTTAGGAAGCGCCAAATTTGCGGGCGTAATTCAGTGGTAGAATGCCAGCTTCCCAAGCTGGACGTCGGCGGTTCGAATCCGCTCGCCCGCTTTCGACATATCATCAATTTGGTAGTCCGTAGCCGGCTTGCCACGCCGTAGCCTTAGCGAAGGCGGGTAGCCAGTAGTCGGTAATATGTGGGTTTGATTATAAGTACCGTCCACTGGTTGCGGGCTACTGACTACTGGTTACGGTCTTCATCCGATGCTGAGAGAAAAAGGTAATCGTGAGAACCGTATGGGCGGGAAGATGGATATATTGTCGTCTCAAAAGCATCTGAAAAGGGTCAGGACCGGGGTAATGGCGTTTCTGCTGGTCCTTGCCTGCCTCCTAACCTATCAATTCCACGCCAGACTCAGGATAGGGGTGGTTTTTACGCATTTTTTCTACGTTCCGGTCGCTTTAGCCTGTGTCTGGTGGAAGAAAAAGGGCCTGGTAGTGGCTGTATTTCTGGCTGCGGTGCTGATCGCCAGTCACAATATATACAGGCCGACTCCCGTGGGCGTCAACGATTACTTCCGGGCCATTATGTTTATGGTGGTCGGGCTTGTGGTTGCATCCTTGAGTGAGCGGATTACCAGGCAACACGATCTGCTCCGCAGGAGCGAGGCGCGTTTTCAAGAGATGGCCTCCAGCATTCCGGGCATGGTATTTCAATTCGTTCTGCACAGGGACGGCGCCATGGAGTTTTCCTTTATCAGCGAGGGCTGCAAGGATTTTTTTGGGGTTGAGCAAGAGGAGGTTCAGCGGAACGTGGAGGCATTTTTCGGCCTGATGCGTGCGGAGGACAGCACCGCCCTTCGGCAGTCGGTAACCGATTCTGCCGAGTCGCTTTCGCTGCTGGACTATTCCGGCAGGATGATCGTTCACGACGAGGAAAAGTGGCTTCGCGCACTTGCCAGGCCCGCGCGACTTCAGTCCGGCGACACATTCTGGAACGGCATGTTCGTCGATATCACAGAAGTCAAGCGGGCGGAGGAGCGACTGCTGAAATATCAGGGGCGCCTGAAAAAACTCGCCGCCGAACTGTCGCAGGCCGAGCAGCGCGAGCGACGCCGTATTGCGATGGGACTCCACGATGACGTCGGGCAAAACCTCTCAGTTCTGAAGATGCACCTCCAGGCATTGCGGAAAAAACAGACCGATCCGTCGTCAGCGGCCAGGCTCGATGAGATGATAGAACTGGCTGATAAGTCAATCGTGGAAGTCGGGACGCTCACATTCGAATTAAGCCCGGCGATCCTGTTTGAACTGGGCCTGGGCGCGGCAGTGGAATGGCTGATCGAGCAGTTTCGCCGTGTGCACAATCTGCGGTGCGACTTCAGGCAGGAGGGCGAAGAAAAGCCCCTGGATGACGATTTACGAGCGACGTTATTCCGAGCCTTGAAGGAACTGCTGATAAACGTCGTCAAGCACGCCGGAACTGATGAGGTCCACGTACTGCTAAAACAAACGGAAGGTCAAATTTGCCTTATTGTCGATGATAACGGTATAGGATTCGATCCTTCCCGCCAGGGCGCCTACTTAGGCGGAAGGACGGGCGGATTCGGACTGTTCAGTATCGAGGAACGACTGGGATACGTCGGCGGGACGGTTAAAATCGAATCCAAACCCGAAAAAGGGACCAGAATTACACTGACGGCGCCTCTGGAAGACGACCTGCAACCGCAGAAACGGGAGAGTAAATAGAAATGTCCATCAGGATTATTGTGGCGGACGATCACCAGTTAATGCGTGAAGGCCTTGCATCCATGCTTGCCGAAGAGGCGGACCTGGAAGTTGTCGGACAGGCCGAGAACGGCACGCAGGCGATCGATCTTGTTACCAGCACTGTTCCGGACATAATCGTCCTGGATATCGCTATGCCCGACCTGAACGGGATAGACGCGGCCAGGACGATCCACTCCCGGTTGCCCGGTGTAAAGATCATCGCACTGTCGATGCATACGGAACACAGATTCGTGGTCGATATGATGAAAGCCGGCGCCGCCGGATACCTGCCCAAAAGTTGCGCCTTCGAGGAATTGGGACATGCGATCCGCTCGGTTCACTCGGGACGGACATATTTAAGCCCGGCAATAACCGGACCGGTGCTGAAGGACCTGCTGGATCGTATGTCCTCCGACGAAGAAACCGAGACCTTCGTCCTCAGCCCCAGGGAGCGGCAGGTTCTGCAACTTGTGGCCGAGGGGAAAAGTTCAAAAGAAATTGCCGCCGATCTTCACGTAAGCATGAATACCGTCATCAGGCACCGACAGCATATCATGGATAAACTGGACATCCATACCGTAGCGGAACTGACGAGATACGCCATACGCGAAGGCCTCTCAAACCTCCAGTAACAGACCGATAACGGATGACGCAGCCCCCCCCGGCATTCACCGACAGGAATAACTACCTGTTATGGAATCGATAATCGGTAACCTGTAATCGGTAATTGGGCATGGTTCAAAAAAACGGTGATTTCGAGTAACAGTGGTAAGTCATCCACAATGTTGTTTTGTAACAGGCTCCCGCCTCAGCGGGGGTGACTAAAGGTCTCTCACCCCTCCACCCTCTTTCCTCTCCCGCCGGCCGAAGGCCGGCGGGAGAGGAAAGAGGGTGGAGGGAATTTAAAACGGTCATCCTAACCCCTGCCTACCTGCCTGCCGGTAGGCAAGCCGGCAGGCAGGCCCGCTGAAGCGGGGGCCTGTTACAAAGCCCAAAAGGACACTCCTGTTCGCAAGTGTTACCTCAAATTGAACCAGGCCTGTAATTGAAATAATCCCGCCACAAACGATTACCGGTTAAAAGATTGCCAATTGCTGATTCAGAATTATTTATACGCAGAACAGTTTTATCCCTGTCCGCTGAAGTTACATCGTATTGCGGATTATTTTTTAAGTAATAATTGCATAGTGTTATTTCAGAAAATCTGCTTTTAACCGATAATTGAATCAGGTCACAGGGTTGGGGGGGGATGCCGGGTCATAAGCAGGGAATCATCCCCGGCAGACCGACTATTCTGTGGCCCGTTGTTTTGGGTGGAATCCGACACCCGCGGCGGGACGGCGGGTGTCATCCGATGACAATCAAGGTTCTGATTGTAGATGACCATAAAATCATGGCCCAGGGGCTGGTTTCTCTGGCGAATGGCCGGAAGGATCTGGCGGTAGTCGGCATTGCCGAAAGTGGATGCGAGGCAATCCGGCTGGCCGAGGAACTCATTCCCGACATCATCGTAACCGGTGTTTCCCTGCCGGACTTGAACGGTATTGACATCACTCGCCGGATTCGTGCGAAATTGCCCGAAATCAGGATCCTGGCCCTTTCCGTTCACAACCGGCGGGAATTCGTCGAGGGGATGTTCAGATCGGGCGCGTCCGGATACCTACTCAAGAAATGCGCCTTCTCAGAACTGATAAAGGCGATCAGGGAAGTGCATTCCGGAAGGATATACCTGGGGCGGGGCGTTGTCAATTACACCGCCGGTAAGAGCGTCAAACCTTCATCCGGGCGCAGGCAGACATTGGACGGCTCTCTCAGTGAGCGGGAACGGGAGGTACTGCGGCTCATCTCTGAAGGCAGGCGCAACGTGGAAATCGCGGAATTGCTCGGTATAAGCCCACATACGATCGTCCGGCACCGGCAGAGCATAATGAACAAACTCAACCGGCACTCCGTAGCCGGACTGACTCGATACGCCATCAGAGAGGGGATAACCGCACTCTGATTATTGGTAGCCCGCTTGCCACGCCGTAGCCTTAGCGAAGGCGGGTAGCCGGTAGCCCGTAGCCGGTGAAGTAGCGTGGTCGCGGCGCCCGGCTGGAATGACTAATGCCCAATGTCTAACCGTCTCGGCCGCCATTTTTAGTCATTCGTCATTAGACATTATTTAGACATTAGGCATTGGTCATTAGACATTTTTTCGGCTTCCTGCCGGGACTTTGCTTCGCTCCACAAAAGGGGTCCTTCGGGCCGTTACGGTACCGGATTTCCCCTCGCCCAATAGCAGACTCATGCCTTGATAATCACCCAAACGTGCCATTATTGCCACTCGAAAACGGGACGATGTTTAAGAAGACATAGGTTCTTATGGATAATGGAGGTGGAGGTTGTTGACCGGAAAAGCCGCATTTTACGGCTGCTTACGGCACATCCCTTGCACCTGTGAACGATCGTAACGATACAGTGCGAAGGCATAACCGACAAGTGCGAAAAAGTGTACGGGAAGGGAAGGTCCGCTCATGGTGAAACAACTAAGTGAGGTTGAAGCCTCGTCAAGCGGGAAGGCGACCGCGCCGGTTTTGGACGGTCGCAGCGCCCAATCGGCGACGGCGGATGACGAACTCCGACGGGAGATCCGCCGTCGCGAGCGGGCCGAGAAAGCGCTGCGCGCAAGCCAGGAGCGGCATCGGCTTCAAATAGAAAACCTGCCCGTCGGCGTCTTCCGAATGGAACCGGACGAAAAAATGTCCTTCATGCTGGCCAACAATGCAATCTCGCAAATGCTCGGGTACGAATCCGTTGAGGAGTTGCTGAAAACGAAAATAGCCGGGGCATTTGAAGACATTGAGGAATTTGACAGCCTCTTTGAAAACCTGATGGTGCAAGGGCGGGTTGCCTCCGAAGAGGTGCGTCTGAAAAAACTGGACGGAACGCCCCTTTGGGGGGAGATAACTGCCATCCTGATCCGCAACGAATCCGGTCAGGCCGATTACGTCAACGGACTTATCGTGGACGTTACGGAGCGCAAACTCCTCGAGACCCAGTTGGCCCAGGCGCAGAAACTTGAGGCAATGGGGCAACTGGCTGCGGGCATCGCCCATGAGATTAACACGCCTATCCAGTACGTCGGGGACAATACCCGCTTCGTTCAGGAAAGCACGGGCTTTTTGACGGACCTGCTGCAAAAGTACGACCGTCTGCTGCGCGAAGCGAACGTCGGGGCGGAGCTTCTGGCTAAATTCAAAGCCATGACTAAAGAAGCAGACCTGGAGTACCTCCTGGAAGAGATACCCTTGGCGATCCGGCAGTCGCTCGAAGGTGTCGATCGCGTGGTTGCGATCGTCCGGGCAATGAAGGAATTCGCCCATCCCGACACCGACGAAAAGGCGCCGACCGACGTTAACAAACTCATCGAGAGTACCGTCACACTGGCCCGCAACGAATGGAAATACGTAGCCGATATGGAGATGGATTTTGACCCGGACCTGCCGCCGGTGCCGGTGCTGGTGGGTGATCTCAAGCAGGTTGTCCTGAACATACTGGTCAACGCCGCCCATGCTATCGAGGATGTGGCCGCGGACTTACCGAGCGGCAAGGGCGTAATTACCGTCGCCACCCGCAGCGCCGGGCGGTGGGCCGAGATAAGAATAAGCGACACCGGAAGCGGCATACCCGAATCCGCAAGGCCTAAAATCTTCGACCTGTTCTTCACAACCAAACCCCCCGGCAAAGGCACCGGCCAGGGCCTGGCGATTTCCCGCGCCGTGGTCGAGGAAAAGCACGGCGGCACAATCACCTTTGAGACCGAGACGGGCAAGGGAACGACATTCATCATCCGTATCCCGATAATTGCGCCCGATGAATCACGGGAGAGGGGCGCACTATGAATAAGCAAGGCAGGATACTGATCGTCGATGACGACGAACTCATCCGTGCGAGCCTCAGTAGGGACCTGCGCAGGAGCGGCTACTCCTGCACGCCAGCCTGCGACGGCCTGGATGCCCTGGAGAAACTCAGAGCCGCCGAATTCGACATCGTGCTGTGCGACCTGAAGATGCCGAGGATGGACGGGATCGCACTGCTCCGCGAGATTGAAAAGGCGAAGATCGATACGGTTCCGATTGTCCTGTCGGGCCACGGGCAGATCGCCCAGGCCGTCGAGACGACAAAGTACGGTGCGTTCGATTTCATCGAGAAGCCCGCCGGTGTCGATGTGGTTCGCAACGTCATTGAACGGGCATTGAAGCACCGTCGGATCGTCCGTCATGCCCACACAATGTCCCATCTGGCCGAGCAGTGGGAAGCGACCTTCGACGCATCGCCGGACATGATCGTCGTGCTCGGTCCGGACCGGCGTATCTATCGTATCAACCAGGCCGTTGTCGAACGCATGGGACGCCTGAAGGAAGAACTCGTCGGAAAACCATGCCACGAGACGCTCTGCTTCAACGACCATCTGCCGGGCGACTGCCCGTTCCTCCAGGACCTTCAAGAGCCTTCGGGCCGGTCCGTCGAGTTTACACAGGCCGAGTGGGAAGGGCATTTTGAAATCACCTCGGCGCCTCTGGGCGGTAATCTCGGGGACGTTCCGGGTTCCATGCACGTCATACGCGACATCACCGATCGCAAACGGACCGAGGACGAACTTCGCCAGGCCCGCGCACGCGCCGAACTGCTGATAGGCTCCATTTCGTCAATCCTTATCTGTCTGGACGAGAACCGCCTCATCCTCCAGTGGAACGCTACAGCCGAGAGCACCTTCGGACTGCCGGCAGGGGAGGCAATCGGCAGGAGGTTCGCCGAAATCGGTATTAAATGGAATTATGACGACTTAGACTTGGCCATACTTCAGTGTGTTACCGAAGGGCAGCCCGTACGCCTGGACGACATCCGTTTCGCCAGGCCGGACGGAAAGGACAGATTCTTTTCGGTGACGCTGAATCCTGTCGGACAGAATAACAGGGGTAAATCCGGCGTCCTCATCCTCGGTAGAGACGTTACCGAGCGGAAGTTCCTGGAGGCCCAACTGACCCATGCCCAGAAACTCGAAGGCATCGGACAACTGGCAGCCGGCATCGCGCACGAGATTAACACGCCGATGCAGTACGTCGGGGACAATGCGCGATTCCTGGATGAGAGTTTTGCGGACCTGGCTGTGCTGCTGGAGAAGTACGGCCGCCTGCTGAAGGCCGCTTCGGAAGGCTCGATTGCGCCCGCTCTGGTCGCCGAGGTTGAATCAGCCGCCGCCGAGACCGACGTAGGCTTCCTTATCGAGGAAATTCCCCGTGCGATCCGGCAATCCCTGGAGGGCGTTACTCGCGTTACGAAGATCGTTCGCGCGATGAGGGATTTTTCGCATCCGGGCGTCGAGGAGAAAACGGCCGTTGATATTAACGAGGCGCTCGAGAGCACGATTACCGTCAGCCGGAACGAATGGAAGTATGTCTCGAATATCGAGACCGACTGCGAGCCCGACCTGCCGCCGGTCCCGTGCCTTCCGGGCGAATTGAACCAGGTGTTCCTGAACCTGATTATCAACGCCGCCCACGCCATTGCCGAGGTAGTCGGCGACGGCTCACAAGGCAAAGGAACCATCAGCATCAGCACGCGCAGTGACGGCGACTGGGTCGAAATCCGCATCAGCGACACCGGTTGCGGTATCCCCGAAAAGGACAGAGGCAAGATTTTCGAGCCGTTCTTCACCACCAAGGAGGTGGGCAAGGGCACAGGGCAGGGGCTGGCGATTGCCCGGTCCGTAATCGCCGACAAGCACGGCGGAACGATCTCCTTTGAAACGGCGGTGGGGAAGGGAACCACGTTCGTCGTCCGCCTTCCGCCGGCGCCGGACCAGTCGCAACCGGAAACATTACAGAAGGAGTTGTCTCATGCATGACAGGATGAAAGTTCTCTTTGTCGATGACGAGAAAAGGATTCTGGACGGGCTGCGCCGGATGTTGCGTTCGATGCGCAACGAATGGACCACGTTCTTTGCAGCAGGCGGGCAGGAGGCCCTCTCGGTCCTGGAGGCCGAACCTGTCGATGTGGTGGTCTCGGACATTCGGATGCCGGGTATGGACGGCGTAGCGCTGCTGACCGAAGTCAGGAATCGGTATCCCCGCACCGTACGGATCGCACTGTCCGGGCAGGCGGCAAAGGAGACAGTCCTGTCTTCGGTCGGGCTGGTGCATCAGTACCAGGCCAAGCCATGCGACCCGGAGGTAATAAAATCCACACTGGCGCGAATCCGCCTGCTCAACGAGTTGCTGGAAGACGACGCTCTCAAGGCCGCCCTGGCCGGTATATCGTCCGTGCCCTCCACGCCGGAAATGTACAGCCGGCTTATCGGGCAACTTACGTCAGAGGAGGTATCGACGGATGAGGTCGCCGGGACTATATCGCGGAATCTCGGCATGAGTGCGAGGGTTGTCCAGTTGGTCAGTTCGGCCTTTTTCGCCAGGCCCGTAGATATCCTCGAGCCGTCGGAGGCGGTTGATTTCCTCGGCCTGGACATCCTCAAGACCATGGCGTCGTCGGACGAGGCGTTCTCGCAGTTCAGCCGGGCGTCGGCGCCGGTCGAGGCGATCGAGGAGCACAGCCTGATTACAGCCGAGGTCGCCAGGCAGATTGCAATCGCCGAAAACGCAGATAAACGTCTTGTCAATCAGGCGTTCCTTGCCGGTCTGTTTCACGACATCGGAAAGATATTATTCGCCGAACTGTTTCCAGAAAAGTTCACCTCCGCCGGATCAACTGCCGAGGAGGAAGGGATTACGATCCCGGAGGCCGAAAGCAGCCTGTTCGGGGCCCCGCACGCCAGGGCGGGAGCGTATCTGATGGGTTTATGGGGCCTGCCGGAGCCGATTGTCGAGGCGATAGTCTGGCACCACTGTCCCGCCCGAAGCGCCGCGAAACAGTTCGGTCCGCTGGCGGCGGTTCACGCGGCGGACGTGCTGGCGCATGAGGCGGACCGTTCAGGCGCGCCGGCGCCGACACCGCAGGTGGATGAGGCATGGATGTCCAAATTGAATCTGACCGGACGGCTCGATGCGTGGCGGAAGGCGTCCCGGACGGTAATGCAAAAGGAGACGGTCAATGTCTGAAAAGGTTCTGTATGTTGACGACGACGCGAATATCCTGGCGGCCTATAGGCGCATACTGCGAAAGCAGTTCGACGTGGAAGTCGCCGAGGGAGGTTTCGAGGGTCTGGAGACCGTTACGCGCAGAGGCCCTTTTGCAGTCGTGATAAGCGACATGCGAATGCCCGGAATGGACGGTATCCGGTTCCTCGCAAAGATAAAGTCGATTGCTCCGGACACGGTCCGAATGATGCTTACCGGCAACGCCGACCTCCAGACGGCCATCGACGCCGTGAATGAGGGGTATATCTTTCGCTTTCTTACCAAACCCTGCCCCAAAGAAACACTGGTCAAGGCCGTCGAGGCGGGTTTGCAGCAGCATCGCCTGATAATCGCCGAGCGACAGTTACTCGAAGAGACCCTCAACGGCAGCGTCAAGGTAATGGCCGACGTCCTTTCACTTGTCAGCCCGATAGCATTCGGTCGGGCGGTGAGGGTCAGGCGTTATGTCCGGCACATCGCGGAAAAACTCTCGCTGCCGAATATCTGGGAGATCGAGATCGCCGCGATGCTCTCGCAGGTCGGGTGTGTTTCCCTGCCGGCAGAGGTCCTGGAAAAGGTCTATGCCGGTCAGAAACTGGCGCCTGACGAAAAGAAGATGTTCGAATCGCACCCGGATGTCGGCGGCAGGTTAATCGTGAATATCCCCCGCCTGGAGGACGCCGCCCACATGATCGCGCGCCAGCAGGAGCCGTTTTCGTGGGACCAGTTTCGCGATCCCGTCCACAATCGTGACTCCGTTGCGTTAGGCGGGCAAATTCTGAAAGTAACGCTTGATTTTGACTTGCTGGTCAGCCGCGGACTGTCGGGCGAATCGGCGCTTACGGAACTCAAAAAACGCCCGGAAACTTACGATCCCCAGATCGTCGAGGCCATTGTCGGACTGGAAATAAGCCCGGCGGAAAATCGCCGACATGCCGTCAATGTGAGCGAACTGGCGCCGAAGATGATCCTGGATCAGGACGTCTTCTCCCGGAAGGGGGGACTGCTGGTTACGAAGGGTCAGGAGGTTACTCTGACTGTCCGCGAGTATCTTCGCCGGTGGTCCAACGGCGTGGGAGTCGAGGAGCCTATCCGCGTGCTGATCCCGGTTTATTCGATGGAAACGGAAACGGTTGCCGCGGGTGCGGAGTAATCCGACGACCCGGCGCCGGCGATTCGGATTTGTCAATGAAAACCGACAATGTTGATAAAGTCCTGTGCGTGGACGACGAGGCGAACGTTTTGTCTTCGCTGCGGCGGACGCTGCGCCGTCATTTCGACGTTCAGACCGCGCCCGGCGGACGGGAGGGGTTGTGCGCCGTCGAGAAGGACGGGCCGTTCGCGGTGGTCGTCGCCGACATGCGGATGCCGGAGATGGACGGCATTGAGTTCCTGGCCCGTGTGAAGGCCGCAGCGCCCGAAACGGCCAGGATAATGCTTACCGGAAACGCCGACATGGAAACCGCCGTCCGGGCAGTCAATGAGGGTAACATCTTCCGGTTCCTCACAAAGCCGTGTCCGGGTCCGATGTTGATAAAGGCGGTCGCCGCGGCGGCGGAAATCCATCGCCTCGTCAGGGCCGAGCGCGAACTGCTGGCCGGGACGCTCCGCGGCAGCGTCAAGGTTCTCACCGACGTCCTGGCGCTGGTGAATCCCGTAGCCTTCGGACGGGCTGGGCGACTGAAACACTACGTCGGGCACATTGCCGATCGGCTGGGGATTGCGGATGCGTGGAAATTCGAGGTCGCCGCGATGCTCTCTCAGATCGGGTGCGTTACGCTCCCGGCCGAGACGGTCGCGAAGATCTCCGCCGGGCGGGAACTGTCGGCGTGGGAGAAAAAGATGTACGCCTCACATCCCGCCACCGGCGGCGGGCTTATCGCCAACATTCCGCGCCTGGAAGGCGTAGCCGGGATGATCGCCGCTCAACAAGCGCCGCAAACCGGGGAAGATTGCAACGACGACGTGTCCGTCGGCGCTCGGATGCTCAAGGCGGCCCTGGAGTTCGACAAGCGGGTTACGCGCGGCATTCCGCCCGAAGCCGCAATCGCACAGATGGCAGGCCGGCCCGAGGAATTCGACCCGAAGATCGTAGCCGCACTGGATGGCGTGAAGGTTCGACCCGGACGTATGTCCGCCGCTGTTGAAAAAACGGGGAGTTGAAAAAAATATCGGAACAAAGAAACCGTCGGTCTGGCAGTCCGTGGTATCGTGAAGACCGCTGGTATTCTGTCAAACCTGTTACGATTAACGGCACTTCTTGAATTGTACCAATTTTCCAACCTGGTGAGGGGGGATTGCATTACGCGGTCCCGTGGGGCATAATGCTCATCTTTCCCGAAACCATCAACAGGAGACAGGAACATGAATCGGAAAATGCAATCTGGTATTGTTATGGCGATGATGATTGGCGTTGTGATGTGGGCGGGCTGCTCGGAAAGGAAAGGTGTGAGGAAAACGCCTGCCGCCAAATCCAAACTCGAACCCAAAACCAAACCTTCGGAGAAGACTGTGAAAGAAAACAACGAAAAGCCGCAGAGTACCGGCAAAAATCCCGTTATTGTAATCGAAACGTCAATGGGCACAATCAAGGCCGAACTTTGGGCGGATAAGGCCCCGAAAACCGTCGCCAACTTCCTCCGCTATGTTGATGAGAAGTTCTATGACGGCCTGATTTTCCATCGGGTCATCGCCGGGTTTATGGTCCAGGGCGGCGGGTTCACGCCTGAAATGCGGCAGAAGGCGACGCACGAGCAGATAAAGAACGAGGCCTCCGCCGACGTGCCCAACAACCGCGGCACGCTGGCGATGGCGCGAACTTCCGAAGTCCACAGCGCAACCGCCCAGTTCTTCATCAACCACGCCAATAACAAGTTCCTCAACCACAAGGACGAGACGCCGCGCGGCTTCGGCTATTGCGTCTTCGGCAAGGTCGTCGAGGGTATGGACGTGGTCGATAAGATCGCCGGCGTCAAGACCGGCAAGGCCGGTCGTTTCAGCGACGTCCCCGTCGAGCAGGTCGTTATCAAGAGCATCCGCCGGGCGGAATAGATATTTTCGTGATGGTGGCACAGGTTTTTGACCTGTGCTGTTGCACTTAACCTTCGATACACAGGTTACAAACCTGTGCCACCAAACAACCGACAGGTTGCCGGGAGTATCCATGTCCGAAACCGGTAAGTGGGATTTCTGGATAGATCGCGGCGGGACGTTCACCGACGTTGTCGCCCGCGACCCGACAGACAGAATCCACGTTAATAAACTGCTCAGCGAGGACCCCGAGCACTACGAGGACGCACCGCTGGCGGGTATCCGCCGGCTGATGGGCATTGAACCGGGCGGGGCAATCCCCGCCGAGCGGATTCGCACAATCAAGATGGGCACGACCGTCGCCACAAACGCCCTGCTGGAGCGCCGGGGCGCGCCGGTGTGCCTGGTTGTAACAAAGGGCTTCGCCGACCTGCTGGAGATCGCCTACCAGGACCGCCCCGACATCTTCGCCCTTCAGATAGTCAAGCCTTCACAGATTACCGCCGAGACAATCGAGATTAACGAGCG
>DAOVFI010000017.1 GCA_030673005.1 Planctomycetales bacterium | reverse complement strand
GGGCCTTCGCTGCGCTCCGGCCCAGCCTACGGTTTGGTTGACTTGCCTTCCGGCAGGTGGGCGCCGTGGTCGCGTTGTTTGCGGCCACGCAGATTGCTACGGTGTCCACGACCACAGGACCGTATCCTTGGTCGATGCCGGATAGGCTGAAGCAGTATCGAAATAGCCGGTCAGTTTGGGGCTTTTCGGGGTGGACGAGTCCCAGAAATCGCGCGTATAGACGTTGTTTCCGCCCCACCCGCCGGTGTTCTTGCTTGTCGAGCTGCCGACGGTGTTCACGTCCTTACAGAACTTCACGTTGCCTGACATAAACAGGATGCTCTCGCCATATTCGGGATGGTTGGGGCTCCAGTTGTCCCTGCATTCAGAGTATCTGGGATCCCGCTGCGGCGGTCGATCACCCATAATAACGATCCCGCCATCCATGTGCTTGCTCAACGGGCACTTGTTTTGATGATAGACGTACGGGACCTGCAGGGCGTAATCGCAATAGAGCCTGCCTGTCTCTCCCAGGCCGAACTTCCTGCCGCTGCCGGAGCGGTCGGCCTCGCTGCTGCTTTCGGCGGAAGGACACAGGAACATCCCCCACGGCACGGCGTTAATCTTCACCAGCAGGCAGAGATTCTGCTGGGCGCCCTGACCAAGTGAAGACACAGTACATTGGTCGCCCATCTCCAGGTCATGGTTGTAGTATAAATGCACGTTACTGTTGTGGTCCGGAAGTATCGGGGGCGAGGCGTTGTTCTCCCGTGAGTACAGGACCCAGCCGGTGTTAATCCCCCTGAGATTGCCCTGGCAGACCGCCTGCCTGGCCTGTTCCTCGGCGCGGGTAAGAGTAGGTATGAGTATGCTTATCAACAGCGCGATAATCGCCACGACCACCATCAGTTCGACAAGCGAGAAAGCGCGGCTTTCATACTTGCCCGGCCTGATATTGCCGAACGGCCTCGCTACAGGCAGTCCGACAAGCGAGAAATCCTTATTCTGTTTCATGACCTTGCTCCTTCCGTGCGTGTTACCGAACCGGCGGCAAATCACCAGTTCCGCACGCCCGAAAAAATACCGGGACGGACATTCGTCCGCCCCGGTTCGGTATCAAGTCAGAATTCAAATCTATCCGGCTTAATTACTCAGGCACCCATGCATACAGAACCGTGTCCTTTGTTGAGGCGGGGTAGCCGCTCGAAGAACCATTCTGAACCAACTCGGGATTCGCCGGGTCGGTCCTTATCCAACTGTCCTTTGTGTAGATGTTGTTGTCGCCCCATCCGCCGGTGTTCATGTCGTCCTTGCTGGTCTTATCCTTGGAGAAATTCGCGTTCCCTGCTGCAAACAGGATGCTCTCGCCGTACTCGGAGTGGTTGTCACTCCATTCAGTGTTAAGATCACCGACGGGCGCCCTGTCTCCAAGAAAGACAACTCCGCCGTTCATGTTAGAGCTGAGCGGACATTTGTTGACATTGCTGATCGAGTAGGGAACCTGCAAACCGTAACTGCAAAAACTTCTCAATCCGTCACCCAGACCGTACTTGTCGCCGCTGCTGGAACGGTCCGCCGGTGCGTTGCCTTCCGCGGATGGACATATGAACATTTTCCACGGTATGACACGGATCTCCACCAGGAGGCAAAGATTCTGCTGCGCGCCGGCGCCCAGAGCGGCAACAGTGCATTCGCTGCCCAGTTTAAGCGCTTCCTGATGGTTTGCGTTCCTCTGATTGACGTCGGGCAGCATCGGCGGCATGTCTCTGTTCTCGTTGGCGTACATGGCCCATCCTCTGAAGATACCGTAGAGGTTTGCCAGGCATTTCGCCTGATTGGCCTGCTCTTTCGCCCTGCTCAGCGTAGGCAGGAGAATAGAGATCAACAGGGCGATGATCGCCACAACCACCAACAACTCAACCAAGGTAAAACCTTTCTCTCGTCTAATCATGATTCCACTTCCTTCTTTCTCCCCCACTGTCCTACCGTCACCTCTGCCGATGGCCGCTATGAGGGTATTTTCCCTTCAGGGCGCACCATAAAGGACGAACCCCTGTCCTTCAGGATTACACCGGCCCGGAAGCGCCTACGTTCGGCCTTCCGGCCCATCATTGCGATGGGAGGCTGTTACGGATGGCAGGATTTATGGAAGAGGCCATCTATACCGTAATTCACCTTCCATCACATCTAATAGTATGATAGCAGATATTGAAGATAAATGTCAATAGGGAAAAAAAATTTTTCTCATATGCAAGGCTCGACCCGTCAGTCGATATTGACATCAGATGACAATAAAACTAGGCTTCGGCGATAAAAAGAATCCCGCTACCAAACGACGGTCGGAGATAAGACCTATGACGTCCACGCAAAAAACGAGTGAACTTCTGCGTAAGTACAATCAGGAACACTTATTAGCATTCTACGAAGAAGTGGACACGGCTTCAAAATCATCCCTGCTCCGGCAGATTTCCGAGATCGATTTCGAGCAGACGGACGGCCTGATTCGCTCGTACGTCCTTGCCGATTCGCCCCCTGACGTACCCGGAAATCCGGCGCCGGCGCCCGTCCTGCCGGCCAGACCCGCCGACGAGGAGGCAGAAAGGACATATCGCTCCGCCAGGCGGCGAGGCGAGGAACTCCTCTCTGCCGGAAAAGTCGCAGCCGTGGTGGTAGCCGGAGGCGAAGGCAGCCGGCTCGGTTTCGACGGGCCTAAGGGATGCATGAACGTTACTCCGGTTAAACACAAGAGCCTCTTCCAGGTTTTCGCCGAGCAGATCCTCGCCGCTTCCCGGCGGTACGGCTCGACCGTACCGTGGTACATTATGACCAGCCAGGCAAACGACGCCGCAACGCGCGACTTCTTCGCCGCCAACGACTACTTCGGACTCAACGACAGCGACGTCTTCTTCTTCACCCAGGGACGGATGCCCGTGGTGGACCTGAACGGAAAAATTCTCCTGGCCGATAAGGCCGCGATCGCCTTCAGCGGCGAAGGGCACGGCGGATGCCTCTCGTCCCTGCGGCGAAGCGGCGCACTGGACGACATGTCCGAACGCGGCATCGAATTCATCTCGTATTTCCAGGTGGACAACCCGCTGACCCACTGCGCCGACCCGCTGTTCATCGGCCTGACCGACCAGGCCGGCGCGGAGATGTCCGCCAAGGCAATATCAAAACGAGACCCCCTGGAGAAACTGGGCAACTTCTGCGTCGTCGATGGGAAGGTCATGGTAATCGAATACTCCGACCTGCCCGAGGAGCTGGCCCGCGCGACCGCCGACGACGGGGCGCTGCTTTTCGGATCCGGAAGCATAGCGATCCACATCCTCTCACGCCGGTTCGTCGAGCGTCTGACGACCGGCGGCGCCTGCCGGCTTCCGTTCCACCGCGCCGTAAAAAAGACCCCGCACATCGATCCGACCGGCAAAGCGGTCCGGCCGGACGAACCCAACGCGGTCAAATTCGAAATGTTCATCTTCGACGCGATGCCGATGGCCGACAACGTCGTGGTGCTGGAGACGCTTCGCGGCGAGGAGTTTTCACCCGTCAAGAACGCCACAGGCCAAGGCAGCCCCGCCACCTGCCTTCGCGACCAAATCATCCGATCTGCCGACTGGCTTGAATCGGCCGGCGTGCCCGTCCCGCGCGACGCCGAAGGCACACCAACTGCAACCATCGAAATCAGCCCGCTGCTTGCGCTCGACGCCGAGGAACTCGCCGAAAAAATCACTCCGGACATGACCATAGAACCGGGAAAAAACGTCTATCTGGAGTAATAACGGCTTCCGGTGCGTAAGGGGCTCTTTGCGCTGCCGTAACCCTTGACATGCACGTGGGCGAACGCTAGGCTAAATCACGAAACAAGTCGCCCGGGTGGCGGAACTGGCAGACGCGCCAGCTTGAGGGGCTGGTCTCCTTCGGGAGGTGCAGGTTCAAATCCTGTCCCGGGCAGTCAATGAAATAAGGGAATAAGGGGGTCGGCAAATTAATTGCTCCGTCCCTTTATCCCCAGGCTTTGTGAAAAGTTCTGGAGCTTGTATGAAGATCCGACCTAAACATATTGTGCCCGCTGCTATTATCTCTGCATTCCTGATGCTCGGTATCTGGTTTGTTGTTCCACGTGTAGTCCGCTTAAGGGCTGTGAGAGTTGAATTGATCGTTAGGGAATATGGACGAGTCCTTTACCTTTTTGTTTCGGATCAGAAAAGGATGCCTGTCAACCACGAGGAGTTGCTTTCGCGCGGATACCTAAAAAGAAATGCAGACGGAAGCACATCCCCTGGTGTTCACAGTAGAGACCGTCGGTCTCCTATTGCCCCACTATACTGGGATAATATCAGGTTTCCTTCAGACCTGGACGAATACATTGGTGTTGCATGGGGAAGGAAGCAGGCGGGACAATTCATCTGGGTAAACAAGAGCAGTCCTGGTGGAGAGAAATTAGCTAATAGGTATTCGACCCTTCTAGGCAAATTACTTAAAGGAGAAGAAATTAATACTACAGCGCCTGCTGTCCCTACCGAAAATACCATCCGGCCATGATAGACTGTGATTAAAGCAGGTTAAGGTTAAGGGGCCTGCTAATTCCCGAAGCCGGTCTTACTGGTTGCTTATTTATGTCTCCAGCGTAGCCAGGCATATTTTCCCGAATGCGTTATCGTAATAAAGCAGGAAGAATTTCTTGTCAATTGCGATAAGTCTCGGCGTGAGGCGTCCTTCCCCGCCGTGGGTCTTTCTTCCGGTGTCTTTTGCCTTGCTCCACGTCTTACCGCCGTCCTTCGAGCAGGCCCAGAGAATGGTCGAGTCGGCCGCCTCCTTGCTGTCGTCGGTTTTCAGCGCGACGGCGACTACGGTTTTCCCGTCGTCGGAGGCCGCTACAGCCGACAGCCCGGCGCTCATGTGCCACTTGCCAAGACCCTCGAAAATCTTCCTGTCATCGGCGAACACCTTTTTAAATTCGGAGTCGTACCTGTTGTAATAAACCACCCCTATCTGTGCGCCGTATGTAAAGTGAACGCTTCCGTCATCGGCCACGTACAGGTCCGGAAACCCTTTGCGTCCGCTGCCGCTTTTATGTCTCTGCATGGTCTTTTTGAATTGTTCGACCAGTTTCTCCGGCCCGTCGGCGAAGGCGATATAAGCGGCCCCGTCGCGATCGCACAGACCTGAAGCAAGATAAATCCTGCCTTTAAAACCTCTCATCCGCACGCCGGTATCACAGCGCCATATACCACGCTCCGGGCTGAAATCTTTACGTCCGAGTTGCCCCAGCAAAACACACTTGCCGCCGGCTTCCCGGAATATCTTGATGACGCCCCAGACATTCTCGCCGGCGTTTGTGGACAGCAGGAAAACATTTCGGCTGCCATCGGCGGCGACGCCGACAATGTAGTTCCGCTTTTCGGGTTTCCGGTAAATGTAATTGGTCTTCCAGAGACCGGTCGGGTCCCTGCAGCGGTATCGAAGGTTGTATCCGTCATTGAAACCGCCGCCGGGGTCGCGCGTAACGATGTGGACGGTCCCGTCGGGGCCGGCTGCGATTGACGGCGGATAATTCAACTTATTATGATTTGTGTCGCCTTGATCTTCCCTGATGATCACATCCCCGTTCGAGTTCAACCGGCAGTACCTCTCGGCGATAAGGTGGATTAGCCCATTCGGCCCGCGTACGGCGTCCATCTGCATGCCGTCGGCTATGGGTCCGTGAAATTTCCAGGGAGGGTTAATCCTGGAAGAGCAGCCGGATGCTACGATTAAGACAAACAAAAACATCCTGCGCAATGTGAATTCGCACATCATCATTAAACTCCTTATTGACTCAAACTGACTGATTATACTCTCGCATTTGCCGCAATTCGTCATAATTCCCGGTCTTTGCCCCGTGAATGGGATCGGTCGGTGGCACGGTCAAGCAAGGTCGAGGCCTTTTTGGCCTCGTTCTTGCTTGGCCGTGGTCGGCTGAATCGCAACCTGGGTTCACTTTCTGCCAACCTGCCGACCGGTTGAATCCGGGCGGATAGTGAGTAGAATATAAATGATAAATCGACTTTGTTTCGAGGACATGTCATGAAGCGTCAACCATTTCGGGCGGGAAGTTTTTACGAAGGCGCCAAGGATGCTTGCCGGCGCAGTGCGGGCGAACTTACCGACAGTGCGCACGTTCCTGATGATCTGCCCGATGCCGTCTTTGGCGGGCTGGTTCCTCACGCCGGATGGGTCTTTTCAGGCCGGACGGCGGCGATGACGCTCAAGGCCCTGGCCCGGCGAGGACGGCTCGGGAGGGTCGTCATTTTCGGGGCCGACCATTGGGACGCCGCCGACGGGGCGGCCGTCTTCGATAAGGGCGCGTGGGTTACGCCGCTCGGCGAAGTGGCCGTCGATGAAGAACTGGCCGGGGCTTTGCTGAAAGCGCATCCTCAATTGCGGGCCGACGCTCCCGCCCATGCACGCGAACACAGTATCGAGGTGCAACTTCCGCTGATGCAGGTTCTGAACGAGGACGTTCGTATCGTTCCGATCCTCATTTCGCCCGACCCGACCGCCGTCAGGATCGGCCGGCAGATCGGCGAATTGTTGAAGGATGATTTTCCCGACGCTTCAGTAATCGGCAGTACGGACCTGACACATTACGGCCCGCAGTACCGCTTCACGCCGGGCGGCTGGGGCGCCGCGGGGGGGGATTGGGCACAGAAAAACGACCGGCGCATGCTGGAACTCATCGAGACGATGCAGGCGGATAACATAGTCGAGGAGGCCACCGCCCACCAGAGCGCCTGCGGCGCCGGGGCAGTGGCTGCGACTGTCGCCGCCTGCTCGGCAATGGGCGCAACGGCCGGGATTACACTCGAATATAAAACAAGCGCCGACGTAATGTGGAAAGTGTACAGTCAGGCATCCGACGACGCCGTAGGATACGCCGCCGTTGTCTTCGCAGGGGAATAATAAACACAGGGAGATGCGCCGGTAGATGATGGAAATCCAGTCCCGACCCGGCGGGTCCAAATGATATAGGAGTTACAATAACATGAAAGTACGCACACTGTTTTTGATTGTGGTAGTTCTGTTTGCGTTTTGTGCCGTCGGTCAGGTCAGACGAGATGCAGGCGGAAAGCCTGGGACCATCCCGAAAGTCAAGCTTGACGCGAAGTTCTCTGCCCTGCCGTCTCCGAGCGGTAAACTGACATTGAAAAAACACGTTTCGATTGCGGAGGTGGTAAATGCTTTTAATGCCAGGCATCAATTGGAATTAATCGTGTTTGGGGCCGGCGCCAGGAAGGCCGTCAGTAAGAAAACGACGATGACTCTGAACCAGGTACCGGCCTGGCAGGCTGTAATGCGGATCTGCAAGGAATCCGGGCTGGGTATCAAGCCTTGGGGCGGCAATGGTGTTATGCTTACGAGCAACCTGGCTGCTCCTGAAAGTTTTGCCGTGCAGGGACCTTTCCTTGTTGTTCTTGAACGGCACGAACAACGGGGCAAGGAGTTTTTCTTGAAGTTGTTCTACAGCAGAGATGAGGTTTGCGAAAGAAGCACCCCGATAAAGATCTCGGAAGTGATCTTCCGCAATAAAAACAAGTCCGGCAAGGCGGCATCCGTGCAGATGGTGGCCGACGACGTGGGGTACAAGGAGTGGAAGGTGAAAATGCCGGGCGGTTTCCCAAAGGAAGGTGGATGGAGTATTAACGCCAGCATTGATGCAGTCGTCCGAACAAAATTCACCAAGTGCAGGTTCCCGGCCAACTCAACCGGAACCGCGAGCAATGCGGGTGTGTCGCTTTCAATTGAAAAAGCAAGACCGGTAAAACGAAGAAAAAAGACGGATTACGCATTTCCTTACAGTCTGACGTGGCAGACAGGTCTGTCGAAGGCTGATAACCGGCGAATTGCCAGGTTGGCCGGACTGGGCTTGCGAGGCAGGCGCATACCCAAAAAGGAGATGGAATGGTTTGCTGCGGCAAAATCGAAGATGAGACACATTCAGTTGGTCTCGATCTCGCCATACGACAGCAAAGGCAAGCAGATTACGCCTTCATTCTATCAGGCAGAGCCTACGCCAATAACAGAGATGCGCGGTACGCTGACGACAAGTGAGAAAGTGCTCCGGGACGGTCTGATAGAGTTTGTGTGGGCCGATGCAAAGGCGCAGGTGATTCGGTTCGAGATCAAGGTGAAGGAAGAAAAGAGGATAAAGTAGGTGCATTCTGCATTTCCTGTGTTCAGGAAGGCTGAAGCCGACAACGGCAGGAGACCTTTCGGCATGTTATTGATGCACACCTGCTGATTGGGGAGCGGCAGTGTGAAGAAAAGAAAGTACAGGAAAAAACCCCGATTCGCCCTCATCGGTTTTGTAATTACCGTGGTTACTTTCATTGTTTTCCTGATAGATAATTGAAACCAGTCCGTTCCCCACCACATTCCCCGCCTTGCGCCACCGACCATCGGAAATCTTTTGCCCAGTACACCCGCCGATTGGAAAAATATTATATTAATCTTTCATTAATCTTGAAAACTGCGATTTTTTCTCTATGTTCACATTAATAAATATGGGGAAAAAGGGATACCGATGTCGATAAATATCATTCAGGGTCGAACAGATTGGGAGAATAAATCCACGGATGGAAATGTTTTATAACTTATCCCATACACTTCTGGCCAACATCGAAGGCGGCATCCTGCTCAGGCGGACCAGGCTGGATGAAATATTAGTTTTAATCTGTCTGATAAGTGTTTTCGTTGCGGCTCTTGGAATAATTCGTTTCCGCCCCTCGAACCGCACAGTCCGAAAAGGCTTCATTGCCTTCACTATCGCCTGGTTCGCCGGCGTAATCGCTTTGGCGATAATCGACTTCGGGACCTTCCGTGATTCTACACGTGAAGAGCACATCATCGAATGGTTATCCGCTGAGATCCTTCTTGTGGCGGCGATACTGGGACTGACGTTAGCAATCCGTATGAGTCGGCTGGGCAGGCCTTCTCCGGTTGCGTTTTTCCTGGCAGGCGGGTTTGCCCTGGCGTTTGTCCGGGAGTTGGAATGGTTCAGGCCGTTTTTCGGCGAGAAGATATGGTATAGCCGGAATCTTTTCCGGCCCCAGGCGTATCTGGACCCGAGTTACTTCGACAAGTTTATCAAATCCGAAGGCCTGTCCGCCAGGCCGGTACCGTTGTATCCCGCTCACTTGATCTTCTCTGCCGTTCTGATCGTGATTTCGCTTATTGTCGTAATCCATCTGGTTCGCCATCGCAGGAGATTCCTGGAGCAGTTGCGGAACATGTCTCGAACAACCTGGGGGCGATATTTTTATCTGGGTATGGCTGGATATGTGGGGGCGCAGGTAATACTTGGAGAGATAAGTGAAAAGGTGCTCAGGATCGATGCCCTCGCATCATGGCGAAGCGCCTACGGGGTCGGTCACGGGATCGTAACCGAACCGGTGGAATTATGGGCTTCGGTTTGTTTCCTTCTGTCCATACTTGCGTTATGGTCCGAACAGCTTCCGGTCCGGGCCGGTGCGCCGGCAAAGGCGGAAGGTTTGTTATCGGCAACATTGTTGCCGGAAATCAGCGCCTCCGTCGAGGCTGAGAATGTCTTTGCGCAAAGCAGTGCAGACGAAGTTACGCATATCGACTCGACCCGAGATGTTGCCGAAAATTAGCGCCGGCATCGCATTTTGTACACATTACCCCGTTTAACATCTCAATCATCTCCCTAATACCTTTTATATACGCAGTTTATATATCGAGGCCGGCGTATCTCTGCTCCGGTTCGGCACGGGGATTGCGTATCTATCATGTGTGAGCAGGCCTGTTAGGTCTGCCGAAACCGCCTTCGGAGGTGGCTGGTAATGGATGAACGAATTGTACGTGAACGGATTGCCGAAATGGCAGACGCCCTCTCGGCAATAACAAGACAAAGCAAAGATTCCGCATCAATGGGAACATATACTCCAAAAACGCTCCACAAGTCTGCGCAGGACATCGGTGAAATGCTGGACCAGATCAGATTGGTGATAAAGTATCTGATGTTCGATATCGAGGCTACCCGGCGGGAAAACAGCTATCTGCGTGAAATGCTCGAAAGCCGCTGGAATCGCGGAGAATCTTCGGAAAATACGTAAGAATACATAAGAAAAAACCAGTTCACTCCACGCTGAATAATACCTCGCTGAAAATGATCTCGCCGGGACGCTCCGACGTTATCGATTCAGCGAGGTATTTTTTTTAATTTGTAACAGTTCAGCCGTTTGGAAAGGTTCAAAAAGCATTTTGCAGGGATACACGGGACCTGCATCCCTGCAAAGTCTTTTCAGACAAGGATAAAGCAGATTTTATTGAATACGGGTGAAGTGTTACTTTAATTTTATCGAAAATAAAGTGGAGGATTTCTTGCCGTTTGGACGATGTTAGGCTATGTTCCGGCTTATGAAAAGGGTTATCAACGATGGAAATGGAATTACCGATTTGCCAGTTCGGGCCTGGCGGCGATTTTATTTGTACGTATCCTCCGGGCTCCGGGGCGCTGCCGGACTGCCCGCCTTTGGCCGGTGTGTCTGTAACGCCGAAAGTTCAACCCGTCGCGCCTGCGAAACAGGAGAAAGTCCATGCAAGCCGTAACGCCACGTCAGATGGAAGTCCTGAGATTTATCCACGATTATCGAAGCAGTCACGGTTATTCCCCGACGATGCAGGAGATTGGCGACCACATGCACGTAAGCAGGGTAACCGTCTTCGAGCACATCGGCGCGCTGGAAAAAAAGGGTCTGCTCCGAAGAGAGGCAAAGCATCAGGCCCGCTCTTTACAGCTGTCGCCTGACGTGGATTTTCCTGATAGCGATCGTCCGACGCGGTTCCCTCTGGCCGGCAGGATCGCCGCCGGCATGCCCATCGAGGCCGTCCAGTCCGACGAGACAATCGACCTGGAGGAGATGTTCACCGAGCCGGGCGAGACATTCTGCCTGCGAGTGAACGGCGAGAGCATGATCGACGAACAGATACGCGACGGCGATTACGTCATCTGCCGGCGCCGGCAGGAAGCGAACAACGGCGAAACGGTCGTCGCTCTGCTGGATAACGGAGAGGCAACGCTGAAGAAATTCTATCGCGAGAACGGCAGAATCCGCCTCCAGCCGGCAAATCCCGACTTCTCCCCCATCTTCCCCGACAACGTCAGCATACAGGGCGTGGTAATAGGCGTAATCAGAAAGTTCTGACGGTTTAAAATCGGCGGACGGGTAGGGAAAAAGTTTGCTTTCTCGGTAACCAACAGCGTACATGCTTTTTAAGGTTTTTTCTTTGCAGAAACATCACCGAACGGCAAGCCGATATTCTCGTTGACTTGCCGCTCGGCGATGTTATCCGCTGACTCGCGTTGTTGTGTTAATGCATAGCAACGGTACCCGGCGCCCGTCAACCGCCACTCCACAAGGCATTTTTATGCTGTGTCCATTGCTTCCATTTTGCGTAATTCGATTATCTCGTAGCGCCGACGGATGGACGGTAGCATTGCAACCGACAGTATCGTGCACAGCAATCCGACCAGTCCGAACGGGTACCACACGCCGTAAGGCTGCGATTTAATCAGTGCTGCGGCACACACCGCCAGCATGGCCAGGCCGAGGATGAACATCACTTTCAACGACCCGATTACAAAACGCCGCGCCTTGCCCCTCCCGCCGAACAGTCCGATAAGACCGCCCAGGCAGCCTATACCCGTACCCAGAATCCCGCCGAGCCATCCGCCCGTCCTGTCCGACCACCATACGCCCGTGGCTGCCGGCGGATCCTCGCCGTTGGCATATTGCACCAGTCGCAGCGGGCCGACCAGGACAGTCCCCCTGCCGGGAAGAACAATGTTGACTACCAGTTTGTCGGGAGGGCCAGATTTATCCTTATTGAATTGGAAAGGCAACACGAATCGCCGCCAGTCGCAAGAACCTTCCAGGTGTTTCATCGGGCCTCTGTCGCCGAGGGTGCGCGAGAAGAACCGCCGGTTGTGGGAAAAATGGTTCCACATTTCCAGGTAACCTTTGGCTTCCACACCTTCATACCGCACCTGCCCGACAATCTCATAGCCCGGAGCGCCCACATTCGGATTTTCGATAGTCAGTATCTTTACGGTTACGGGCCTGGATTCGGTGTTGACTACCTTCAGATACGTCAGGCCGTCCTCGGAAACGACCTGACCGCCTGTGATTTTTCCGTCCGCCTGAATTTTCGACCACGAAATTTCACCGGCAGTTTGCTCTGCAAAAGCAGCCGATACAGGCACAAACACGACGCACAACGCCAGGCCGATAATAGTGGTTAAACGTTTCATAACTGCCCTCCTCCTTCGGTTTCTGTTTGTTCCCTGTGAGCGGCCAGCAGGATTTTTAAGACACCCATATCGATCCTGCCTTCGGCAAAAAGGACCCGGCAAAGCCGCTCGAAATCATCGACTATGTCCTGACTGTCGATAACCTTGACCTTATCAATCAAACGGTCCAGCCTGAGACGGACCGTCGGGTAGGAAATTCCGTAACCCTTCGCCAGTTCCTTCAAAGAACCCGATGCCAAGACGAATCGCTTTAAAAACATCAATTCCTCATCAGTCAGCGATTCAGCCCACTTCCCGCCTTTCAGATTATTTTGAATATTGTTCATATCTATATGAATTATAACATAAACATAATGAAAAGCAAGATGAATTATATTAAAATTGTGATTGTGCAGCAGTATTTTCATTATTTGGGGTTTCTACAGATGATTTCCCGGATATTACAGATTTACGGAACTTTCTTTTGGTTGGATGTTTATGTGAATCGTAAGGTGTATATTAAGCGGACTTGAACTGATCCTCGCCAGAGACAGTAGTCCGGAAAGGTGTAAGCCGCAAGTATTGCACTAACCGGAAGTTACAGAGTGCCGATTACTGAATGGCTTCGAGGGGCTTGAAGGAAGCAAGAAATGGGGAATAGGAAACTAATTTTTTTTATGTTGTTTTCAGGGTTTTTTCTTCTGACGACATCAGAAGCCTTGTCGGATATAATACCACCGGCATCGCTTTATATTTCTGATCCTATCGAACCTTCGCCCAGAGAGCCGACCCCCGTGGAACCCGTTCCTCCTCCCCCCAAGTTGGAGAATATGACGTTCCAAGGCTATGGATTGTACCAGATTGTCAGACTCCATGCTGCCGGAACATTATTCGATGGAGAGAATGTAAATGTCGGTCAATGCATCATTTCGTATAAAAGCAACGAATATACCGCTTATTCTGTGGACATCGATCATAAGGTCGGTTCCGGCGAGGTAACGGAACTCGATATTAACACACTAAAGAATGGCGATATGGCGGCATTCCTGTTTGAGATTTACGCTTCCGGCGTAGATACCGAAGCCGAAGCGGCTGCCTTGGGAGTGGCTATCTGGGAAGTTACAAATGAGACAGAGAGCACTTTTGATGTAACAGACGGATTTTTCAAAATTAGCGACAATCCTGTGGTAACCGAAGCCGCCAACGCTTTACTGGATTCGCTGCCGAAAACCTATCAGTCGCAAGATCATCTAACCGTCCTACATAGTGATTATGTCCAGGATATGATGATCTCGTCGGAAAGATCGGTTCCCGAGCCGGCGGCCTTGTCTCTGCTGTTTCTCGGCGGGTTGGGGATGCTTTTCTGCCGGCGGGCATGTTACTGATGAGGACGGATACATCGGACTCGAAAGCGAATCCTCTGGAACTGTAACAGTTGTAGGGTGCGGAAGGTTCTGTTCCCTGCACCTGTCTGCCTGCCTGCCTGCCGGTAGGCAGACAGGCGGGATAAAGAACCTTCCACACCCTACCCGCTCCTATGGCGTCCCGTTGATGGCCTTTTGGCGGGAATCGACGAATTTATCCAGTTCGCGGCGGATGTCTTCGTCCATTTCCGGCCGACCGGCGCCGGCGAGGATTTCTTCCACTCGCCCTTCCGCCCGGCAGACAACGTCCTCGCCCCCGCCGGACAACCAGGCTTCGTAACTTTCGGACCGAATCAGGGTCGGAGTGTACAGTTCGCTGCGGAAGTGTTCGAGCGTGTGTTCGCATGAAAGGTAGTCGCCCGGCGCTGAGGCGATTGTCTCGACCGCAAGCGTCTCTTCGCTGACTACCGGCGGCGTCGCGATGCGTTTGATGTACGACCAGATTTCCGTGTCGATAACAAACTGCTCGAATGACATCATATTGATACTGTCGAGGATACCGGCGGCCTGGAGGCAGAAATGCACTCCGGCGTTCCAGGCGGCCAGGGCGGTCATCATCCGCTCGTAACCGCTCCGGCAGTCGGGGCGGCGGGCGGCGGTTACAGCGGCGGAACACCGGTAAGGCAGTTTCAACCGTCGCGCCAACTGCGCCGCCAGAAGCGTTCCGACGGCCTGTTCCGGACGCCCGAAGCCGCTTGTGGCGTCCCTGAGGTCGGCGGCGAATCCGCCCGTGCCGATTATCACCGGCGAACCGGGCCGAACCACCTGCCCCAGCACTACACAACCGATGATTTCCGCAAACGCCTGCACAAGCGCGCCGACCACCGTAACCGGGGCGGTGATTCCGATCATGATTCCCGGCGTGAGGATTATCGGCTGACCGGCGGAGACGTATTCCATCATCGCATCGGCCATACGCCCGTCCAGTCGGAGCGGACTGTTGATATTAATCAGACCAATCACAGAGGGCTTGTCGGCCAGGTCGCCCAGGGCGATTTTGGCCATTTCGACCGAATCGCGAGCGCCTTGTGCGCCGGCGACCGAACCCATAAACGGCTTGTCGCTGCACGTTATCAACAGCCGGGTCAGTTCGGCCGGTCGCATATCCGGCGGCACATCGACCGGCTCGACCAGCAGGCCGCCGGTAACGTCAATCGCCGGGCTTGAACCGGCAAGGAATGCGAATTTCTCGAAATCCTCCAGTGTCGCGTCTCGACGTTTCCCTTTGGCGTCTGCCACAAATGCGCTGCCGTAGCCCGGGCAGACAGCCAGGCTCGACCCGCCGATCTCGACGTTTTTTTCGGGATTCCGCGCGTGCAGCGTCCATTTCTGCGGCGCCATAGCCAGATGTTCCCGGACCATCTCAGGCCCGAACCGCACGTGCCGGGCCTCGGCGTCAACCCTCGCCCCGGCTTCTGCGAGCATCCGGCACGCCCGGTCGGACAAAATCCACAAGCCCGTCTCGTCCAGTACGCGCATCGCAGCGTCTAAAATCGCGTCCAAATCTTCGTCGGTCAGTTGTTCCGTATAGATTCGCGGGTGCGGGATCATTGCTGTCTCCGGCGTAACTATTCACACAATTGCAATAAATGCTTCAAGAAAAGAGTAAGTCAGGCACACAAAATGAAAAAACAATTCACCTGCCTGCCGGCAGGCAGGTCCGTGGGAATTGTTTTTTCATTTCTTCGTCGCCTCTAACGTCTGCGCAGGCATAGTATTTATCACTCCAAACAACCGGAGTGATAAATACTATGTGTGCCTGACTTGCTCTTTTCTTGAAGCATAGGGCTAAACTCTTACTCTCCGGCAAAATGTCATTTACAAACTCGATTTATGCCGACTTGATGGGTCAACTCGTCTTACGAGCGGTTTTTTTAAAGCCCCATAGGGGCGATTTTCTTAGCCCCGGGCGGTAATCCGGGGTTTAGAGATTCGCATTATTTCAAACCCCAGCGGGGCGCCTTATTGTTACCGTCGCAGTGGCTTACGATATTTCAAGACGCCCCTCACGGGGCTTCCTTTCATAATGAGCCTTCATTCCCCCGCCCTTCCGGGCGGGGCTAAGAAAGACGCCGCTGAAGCGGCTGAAAACTACTTTTCAGACAGTGCTTAGCCAGCAACTTACAACAGCGCGAGCAGGTCGCCGGCGGGACGCTGTTCGAGTGATTCCAGCACGTCGTTTATTTCGCGGCACTTATCGGCTCCGAGCGATTGCGTAACGAGTTCGTCGAATTTCACGTTCATTTCTTCATCGGTGAGCGGATTCGTATGGTCCCCGCGCGCCGGCAGTGTCGGGCTTGTGAGTTTTCGGCCGTCCTTCAGAAACGTCGTAACCCGTGCGAGACATTCTTCGGGGAATCGCTGTTGAATATCGTGCGCCACGCTGGTTTTCACACGCCGTCCAAGGTCCAAAATCTTCGGATCGGAGAGTCGATCCGGATGAATCTGCTCGATGCACAGCCTGCCATCGACGAGCATCGCCGCGACGGCCCACGGTGTGCAGTACTGTGCGCCGTCGGTATGCTCGGGCGGGAATTTCACCAACTCGGCCCCCTCCTTAAACGTCTCGACCTCGATGCGGTCAATCTCATCGTAGGTGAAACCGTGCTCGCGCTGGAGGTGCAGGATTCCTTCGACGACCGGCTGGGTCCACCGGCAGGTCGGGTACGGTTTGAAATACTGCCGGAGTATCATCCACTCGTCGCCGAGCGAGGCGATCTGTTCAGCGCCCGCTTCTTCGGCGGTGAAGAGAGATGGAAGCCCCGGCATATTCCGGTCCTGCATCACCAAAGCCATTGCCGCCGACATTGCTCCTGCGCCGGCGCCGTCCTTGACGACGGACGGGTGGGTGGTGCATCGAAACAGCGGTGAAATGGGCGCGTAGTATTCAGCCATGCCCAGGGTCTCGTCGATGGCGTCGGCGGGGATGTTCAGAATCCGCGCCCCTGCCGCCGCCGCTCCCAGCGCCGCCCACGAACCGCTGCTGTGGCAGGCCGGGCTGTACAGGGCGTGAATGACCAGACCGGCCCGGCAGGCGATTTCGTAGCCCATGACAATGGCCGTCAGTAACTCGGCGCCGCTGACGGACCGCCGCGAACATGCCCCGACCGCCACCGGAACCACCGTCGCCCCGGCGTGACCCTTGTTCGGACGAAAACCGTCGTGGCAGTCGAGCGAATCGACCGTCAGGGCATTGTAAAAGGCCGCTCCGACGGCGCTGCTGCCGGCGCCATTGAACCACAGCGG
>DAOVFI010000182.1 GCA_030673005.1 Planctomycetales bacterium | reverse complement strand
ACACAACGCAACAGCCGCTACCGCTACCAAAGCCAGATAGCGCCGTCGAAGGTATCGTAAGCAGAGGAATAGTTTATACATAGAACCGGTTAGCTAAAATGTCTAATGACCAATGTCTAACACCCAACCAGTTGTAGGGTGCGGCAGGTTCTTTTCCCTGCACACCGAATCGCCCACTGACAAAATCGCGGTGTGCAGGAAGCAGAACCTGCCGCACCCTACCTGCTGTCCGCTCACGCTTCGGCTTGGGGCTTGAGCATCGGGAACAGAATTACATCTCGTATAGTGGTTCTTCCTGTCAGGAGCATTACGACGCGGTCTATTCCGATTCCCAGCCCGCCCGCCGGCGGCATTCCGTGGCGCAGGGCTGTCAGGAAATCTTCGTCCATTACGCGCATCGTCTCGCCGTCGGCCTCACCGGCCAGTTGGCGGCGGAAGTTGGCTTCCTGGACGGCAGGGTCGTTCAGCTCCGTGTATGCGTTGGCTATCTCCATTCCGGCGATGAATAACTCGAACCGCTCGGCCAACATCGCATCATCGCTCTTGCGGCGGGTCAGCGGGCATAAATCGGCGGGATAATCCAGCACGAACGTCGGCTGGATAAGGTGCTGCTCGACGGTGGCCTCGAATACGTCGTTGACGACGACGGCGTCGTCCTTGTTGGACTCTTCGATGCCCAGTTCACGGGCCTTTTCACGCACCGCCGCCGCGTCGCGCATCGACACGCCGGCGTGATCAGCCAGCAATTACTCGTAAGTCGCCCGCCGCCAGGGACGGGTATAGTCGATCTCGATGTCCCCGAACGGTAATTTCGCCGACCCGCCGAGGCGCTCGGCGGCAGTGGCGATAAGTTCCTCGGTTATCTCGGCCATCACGCCGTAATCGGCGCAGGCCTGGTAGAGTTCCAGCATCGTGAATTCCGGATTATGCCGACTGTCGAGGCCTTCGTTTCGGAAGTTGCGGTTAATCTCGAATACCTTGCCCATCCCACCGACCAGCAGTCGCTTGAGATAGAGTTCCGGGCTGATCCTCAGGTAAAGGTTGATATCGAGCGCGTTGTGGTGCGTGGTGAACGGTCTGGCCGCCGCCCCGCCGTAGAGCGACTGCATCATCGGCGTCTCGACCTCGGAAAAACCCCGACCGCCGAGCGTATCACGTATGTGGGCGATAATCGCTATGCGCTTCTTCGCGACTTCCATCGTCTCGGGGTTGCTCATCAGGTCGAGGTATCGCTGCCGGTAACGGGTTTCGACATCGACCAGGCCGTGGAATTTTTCCGGCATCGGCAGGAGCGACTTGCACAGCAGCGTCAGTTGTTCGGCGAAGATGGTTATCTCGCCGGTGCGGGTCTTTATCATCGGCCCTGCGGCTGCGACGATGTCGCCCAGGTCCAGTAAATTCGCCAGCGACCAGCCGGTCTCGTCGAGGGCGTTCTTCCGCAGGCATATCTGCATCGAGCCGGTCTCGTCGCGGATATGGGCGAAGATGAGTTTGCCCATCGGCCTGATGAGGATAAGCCGGCCGGCAGCGTCGGCGGTCTGCGAATCGTCGTCTTCCTTGAATCGCCCGAGTATTCCGGAAATCGCCTCGGCAGAGTCATACCGCCGCCCGTAAGGATCGACTCCAAGGGCGCGAATCTTCTCAAGATTCTTCAGTCTGTCCTGATAAACCTTTTCCAGCATAGTTCTACTTTCCCTATTGACAGGCAGCATCATCGCCGAGGATTGCAGCCAAGTCAAGGCAGGTTAGCGCCCGGCCCCGGAGGGTGGCGCGTCAAGAGCGGACGCCGGATGCCCCGCCTGCCTGCCGACTCTGCCTGAAAAACACGATGTTGATGTTTGTCCGCAAGGACCCGGTTTGACGAAATTGGCATTTGCCTGTATTATATAGACAGGAGGTTTTGACCCTTGTTGGGAACGAATGATTCATCTCGGGCGCATCGTGTGATTGCGCTGTTACCGGCTGGTTCGACTGCGCTCACCACAGGCGGTTCGACTGCGCTTGAAGCCGACGGTCCTGTTGAAACGGTCCACACGAGAAGCGGGTACGAAGCGGCGGCTGAGTTGCTTTCGGCGCCCGCTTCGGCGCTGGTGGTGGACCTGGCAATGCTGACCGCCGCACATGCTGCGCTGCTGAAACTGGCCTGTAAATTGAAGGTGCCGGTAGTGGCGTTCGGCGCCGTCTCTGCCGCCCTTGACGGTAAGGCGTTGGCAGGTGTACGCCTGGTCGGTCCCGAACAGGTTGCCCGGACCGTTGCGTCTCTGACGGCGCTTCGGCAGGACGCCCGGGCAAAACCGTCGGAGTATGAACCTGCCGGACAAGATGCCGTCTCTGACGGCGCCGACCGGCAGAAATTGACGCCCAGACGCCCCATAACAACCGGCGGGGCCGAATCGGCGTCGGCGCAACTGGGCGCCGAAACGTTTACACAAAAAGAACTGGACGAACTTTTAAAGGGCGATGCGTGAACGAAAGCAATGGAGACATCCTGCTGCTTGCCCCCGACGGTGTGGCGGAGGAACTGTCGGCGCTGTCGGAGAGGGTGAGTTTTCTGCACCGCGCAGACCCGTATGATGCGCTGGACGAACTGGCCCGGCGGAGTTACGGAGCCGTAATCCTGGCGCAGGACTATCCTGATTTCGCTGCCCTCGTCAGGGCGGTTCGCCGGCTTCAACAATCGGCAAGGTTGGTGGCCCTTTGCAGTCCGGCCGGCGAAGCGGACCTGAAGATGAGTCGGGAGGACGAGACGGACAATTATCTGATCTATCCGCCGACGGCTGCGGAATTGGAAGGCATTTTCTTCCGGCCTGAAGGCGACACCGATACTGCCGCCCCCGGCCTCGAAACGCCGGGCCTGCCGACAGGCGAAATAGTCGAACTGGTCGAGGCCGCCGGTTCAATCGAATCTCTTCTCGAACAGGTTGTCCGCAGCGTCGGCAGGTGGACCGGCTTGACCGTCCGCTGGACCGGCGACGATGAGGCCGACGAAGAGGACGAACCTCTGCTGCGGTTGGAAACCGATCCGCCGCGAGTGCTGCTGGTCGATAGATCGTCGGCGACGATAAGGCCGTCTGCGCGGGCGTCGCTGACGGCGCTTCAGACGCTCCTGGATCCGCTGGTCGCCCAGGCGCGCCGGAGCGAATCGCTCCATCGCCTGGCAATCACCGACTATCTCACAGGCGCCTACAACCGGCGATACTTCTATCACTTCGCCGACCAACTGCTCGGACGGGCAGGGACGAACCGCTTCCGGGTAACGCTGCTGCTTTACGACATCGACGACTTCAAACGCTATAACGACGCCTACGGACACGCCGCCGGGGACGATATTCTCCGCGAGACCGCCGCATTAATGAAACAGACCACCCGGCGGCACGACATCGTCGCGCGAATCGGGGGAGACGAATTCGCCGTACTGTTCTGGGACGCCGAACCACCACGTCAACCAGATAGCCAACACCCGGAGACCGCTTGCGTGCTGGCCGGTCGATTCGTCAAGGCGCTGGGCGAGCATGAATTCACCTCCCTTGGCCCCGAAGCCAGGGGCGCACTGACCATCTCCGGCGGACTGGCGAGCTTCCCCTGGGACGGAAAAACCTGCCGGGACCTCCTCCGCCGCGCCGATAAAGCGCTCCGACAGGCAAAATCCTCCGGAAAAAACGCAATCCACATCGTCGGGCAGATAAACACCGCACTGAATAATGAATAAACCACCTCTTGTCCGGCGCCTGTCGATTTCCAAAGGCATTCGGAGCTCTTCCCCTGTTTCCTGCGCCCTATCTGTTATCTTCAAAAAACCGCCAGACACGGATTGCGTAAGAGGCGAAGTTGGCGCCGTCGTCTGGTGGATGGTCGTCCGGGCCGACGGAGTTGTCGGCCACAGTGCCGTCGTCGGCAATTGCTCGAACTGCACCGTCGCCGAAGAGGACATTAAACCGCTTGCCGTGGCACCACCCGGCACGGACTTCGTAAGTGTCAAGTCCAGGCCTCTCGTCCGCCGGTTTGCGATGGTCCCGATACCAGAACGCATCGCTCAGGATCGCGCCGTCGAGCAGGTTGACCGTCCTCTGCTCGCCGCCGGCAGGTTCGATCTCGCGGTAATTCATGTCAAGGCGGACCAGCGGAACGGTCAGATGATTCATGCGGAAGGGGACTTCATAGCCGCCGGGCGCCAGGGTGTATATCCCCAGCAGTCCGCGCCCACTCCAGTTCCGCAGAGCGGCGGCGCAGCGAAAAAGGTCTTCGCTGTAGGGCATGCGCAGACAATATGTACTGAACTTCGTAGTGTAGGGAAAGTAACCGCCCGCGCCACCGTCCGGTGAAACCTCCGCCCCCGGGCATATTAACTGCTCCTGCGAGATATACCCGCCGGCGACGAGGCGCTGGAGATTGACGTGTTCGAGACCAAACCGGCAGAAACAGTCCGGATCGCCTTTCTGGGACTGACCGCCCCAGTGTCCGCTGAGCGGAAGGTTGCCGCGATGATCGCTGAAGGCGAAAGGCGGAAGACGGTTCTGGTTGACGGCTGCAAATTGCCTGATCGCCACGCCGGCGCCACGCATCTGTACGGCACAAGCCGACAGACTCGCCTGCCGCTTCGCCGCCGAAAGCGACGGAACCATAATCGCCGACAGCAAAGCCAGAATCGCCAGGACTATGAAAAGTTCAACGAGAGTAAATCCCCCTTTCCCGCAACAGCACCCATCCGCTACTTCGTCGGAAATTAACCGCAAAGGCTTCCAGCCAGACCGCCTACCTTCCATGCTTGACCCCACCTTCCTGGGTAAATGACCGCAGGCATCATCACGCGCCCCAAAGGGGGTGTCAAGCATTTGTCACTTATAATGTATCATGCCGAGGGCTTGCGAACAGGTGAACGGGCTGGTTCAATAGCCTCTTAGTGGTCTGTTACAGATCAATTGTCGGGTGGCACGGTCAAGTGAGTCAAGGTCGCAAGACCTTGGCTCACTTGGCCGTGGTCGGCGTTCCCACGGCCAAGCCTCACTTCCTGCCTACCGGCAGGCGTTCAGCTTGACCGTGCCACCCATACCCGGCAATTTATGCGTAACAGACTACAAGATGTAATTCAGGACAGCGGCGGAGAAAGCCAATGGCGTATTATCTGGGCATTGACGTTGGGACTTCCGGCACCAAGGCTTTGATTATGAACGCCCGCGGGCAGGTGTCGGCGACGGCTACTGGTCGGCACACGGTGAGCGCGCCGAGGCCTTCCTGGAGCGAGCAGAACCCCCGTCAATGGTGGTCTGCGACTGTCAAGGCCACGCGCGCCGCCGTCGCCTCGGCCCGTATCGACGGCGGGCAAATCGCTGCCGTCGGTCTGAGCGGGCAGATGCATGGGCTGGTATGTCTGGACGATTCGGGCTCAGTTCTCCGCCCGGCGATTATCTGGAACGATCAGCGCACAGCCGAACAGGCCGACGAAATCGAGCGAACCGCCGGTGGGAAGACCGCCCTGGTCAGGATGGTCGGCAACGTCGCCATGACGTCG
>DAOVFI010000522.1 GCA_030673005.1 Planctomycetales bacterium | reverse complement strand
GCGTAAAGAACGACGTTCAGCGCGATCCTGCGCGCGTCGGTCGTAACGTAACCGAAGTTTTCGACGCAGGGATTACCCTCGACGCTGCACGTCAGGCCGTGGGCTGACAGGACAACCGCAACTCGCTTGTTCAGAACCACCGATTGCAGTTTCGGCGATGTTGGTTTCGCATTGGTACTCTTTCGTTGAGTTAATCGAACTTTCCTGACGTCTGCGCCGATGCCGCCGGCGAATTGACCGGTGATTAGCGGATTATCGTGCGGCAGTGGGCGGAGATTATCTCGGCCAAATATTGCAGCGATCATTTTTCCGGCGGCGGCGTGGAAATCGGCCTGGCCTATGGCTGGGTCGATAAGGAGCGTCCCGCCGGCCTCAAGATACCCGCGGATGTTGGACAGTTGCTTCTTTGAGAACTTCGGCGGGACGGTTCCCGTCAGCCACAGCAGCGTGATATTCGGGTCGATCCGCGCGGCAGGATCGACGGGGGAAAGTTCCTTCAGCCCGATCGGCAGGCTGTGGGCGAGTGTATCGCCCAGCCGCCGGATCGCCAACGGGCAGACGCTGTAATCGCCGTTGTATTTCAGCCGGGCGATTTTTATGAATCGCTTTACCGGCGGGGGAGTTGCCGGTTTGAGACGCTGTGCAAGCCGGCCCGGCGGCATACCGCCGCCGCCTGCGTAGAGGATAATGTTGCCGCCCAGTTGAAACAGGTGCTCGAACTGAGCGAATCGCCCGCGATCCCACTGCCCGCCGACGTCGTCGGTCAGGATGAAGATGCGCGTACGGCACCCGTCGCCGATGCCGACTATCCCGGGTCTGCCTTTGATGGGAATCTCGAAATGAAGGCCGAAGACGGGATGCTTCGGTCCTATCTTCTGCCGCCGGTAGTCCGGAAAGAGGGCCAGGCAATATTTCAGAAACGATTCGACGAATTTTTTATCGTCCGGCCCGGCCTGGACGAGGCACGTCCCGCCGTTGCGGATGAATCGTCTGAACTTGTCGGTCATATCGCGTGGCACGGGCGTCTGCCTGCCGGTAGGCAAGGTTTTGCCCGTGGTTCTGCTGTTGATGTACAGCAGCGATACGCCGGAGAAATCTGCGGACGAACCGGTCTTGACCTGCTGCCAGGCAACCGGCCGGCCCAGGGCGCGCGACAGCCATCGAGTGAGGTTGGCTGTGTCTCGCGGGTCCGGGCCTGTAGATTCACCCGCTTCAAGTCGGTGAATAACGACTGGCGAAGATGCCCTCCCAAGGCACAGAAGCGCGAACGAAGTGTCTATTACCGAGTCGTTCCACGACCCGTTGGGCTTTTGCTGCCGAAGCAGCAGGCGGCATATTTGAGCGGCATAATCGTTCTTGCCGATGATTCGCAGCCCCGCCGCGTCGCCTGCTCGCTGGAGACAGAAAAGGTAGTAATACAGATGTCCCCGCATTGCCGCCATCCAGACGTATCGGGGTATTCGGTCGATCCTGTAGTTGGCGTCAAGCCACTGCAATCCCCGGCTGATAGGTTTGGAGCGAGTCCGGCCGGCGCCCTTGGGTCGCTCATTCGGCCTGGTGTGTTCACGTCTCCGGTGGTCGAGGTTGTCGGCTAGGATGAAATACGTGGCGACGCCGGCGGCGGTCATTGAGCCGTAAGAGGTCGGCCTCTGCGGCGGCTTGCCTGCGATTGACGGCTGAAAGCCCCATCCGCCGTCTTTGTTCTGGAGTCTGCGCCAGTATGCTTCGGCGCGAAACCAGACGATGCGCGGGACGATTATTCCCGCGTCGTCGGCCTCACGCAGCGCCAGGAGTGCGAACTGGCTGTTGGATGCGTCCGTCCACTGCGGCGTCAGGCGCGTCATTGTCGAGGCCGGTCCGTAACCCCATCCGCCGTTGCGGTGCTGCTGCGCCGTCAGCCA
>DAOVFI010000368.1 GCA_030673005.1 Planctomycetales bacterium | reverse complement strand
GCACGGTCGCGTCTTTTTCCCAGCCGATGGTCGTAGCGGCGAAGAAGTCCAGGCCCGCTTGCGAATCCCACACGACGTCCCGGCCCCGGGCGACGGCGCGGTCGATCTCGCCGTCATCCACCACCAGCATGTTGTGAGCGCGTGAGGCATTGTACCAGGGATTGTTGAGCGGGTCGTCGTAGGTCATCCCCAGCCCCGCGTCGATGGCCATTGCTCGGCCGAAGGCGCTGATCTCGAAGTCGAGTATGTCCCGATGGGTGTGCCATACCCTGTCCGGCCCGTAGTTCAGCAGCATGTAGCGGGCTTGCCGGGTCCAGTCGCTGCGCATCACGGCAAAGCCCGAATTCCGCAGATCGACCGATGTGTGCTTCGGCGGGCTGACCGGTCCGGCGACTTTGCCGCCGAGCAGGTTTTTCGCCACGAACAGGAAATCTGGCCGCTTGAAGAGCCTCCCGGCCTTGACGATCCTTTCAGTGTCGAGGGCACTCCGTTGGCCGTCGTTAATGCCGGGGATGTGCCCGGCGGGGGTAACCATGTACATCCAGAACTCGGCGCTCTTGGCCAGTTTGGCGTCGATCCGCCGCACATGTTCGGCATAGGCTTCTTTGCCGTCCAGCAGGCGGGCGAGTTCCATAAGGTGAATATAGACACCGAGCATGTAGGACGATGGACACCTTTCCGAGTGCCCTCCGTCATTGAAGAAATCCCGTTCGGCGTGGTCGGCAATCCGCTGTGCGCCTATCTGCACCCAGGTCTGTGCTTCGGTGAATTCCGGAACTGCAATACCTATTTTAACCAGGCCGGTCGAGCCGGTTACCTGCCAATTGCCGCTTCGATAGCCCTTCTTTTCCTCCCGGAACAGCCAGCGCGCCGAACCGAGAAGCGTCTTGAGCATCCGCTCGTGGGTAATCAGCCTGCGCTTTGAAAACGGCTGGCGGTAATACTCAATGAACCTGCGCGGGCGTATGCCCAGGCCCAACTCGTACCAGATGGCGCGCTGAGGGTTAACGCGGCCTCGCTGCTTGTACCACTGGTTGAACAGTTCGTCGAAGCAGGCGAGGTATTTCTCATCACCCGTAGCCCGGTAGGCGCTAATCAGCGACCTGGACCACCCCCAGTAA
This sequence comes from Planctomycetales bacterium, assembly GCA_030673005.1. Taxonomy (GTDB): domain Bacteria; phylum Planctomycetota; class Phycisphaerae; order SM23-33; family SM23-33; genus DAOVFI01. The sequence goes on along the minus strand of DAOVFI010000368.1, from coordinate 1,882 downwards.
TGGAACCCGTACTTACCGGCAGCGCCGTAGTCCGCGTTGAAGTTCACCACCGGCCCGTGCTTGATCATCACGTCGCCCCAGCCGACAATCTCGTGACGCATGATTGCATCGGCGCGCTTCAGGAGTCGCTTGCTCGGTGGTTTTTTGGCAAAAGGGGGTTTTACCTGGTGCGTTTTTTTCCAGTAGGCCGACCATGCCCGATATGCCGCCTTATAATCCCCGGCCGCTACAGCCTTTCGGACGTCTTCCAGACCGGGACCGGTCAAATCCAACGATGCAAATAGTTCCTTGTTACTGATGTTCTTGATTTTATCGTCCTCTCGATGGTCATCAGCGCCCAGGCCGGCCGTCGGCGATGCCGTGATCACGGCGGCAAGCGCCAATATCAACACAATCATTGCCTGAATTGTTGTCATACGCTTCCTTTCGTCCCGGCATACCGTGTGATGATCGAAGGTGTAAGTCCCGGCGTTCGGTGCGGCTACCGGGCAGACGGTCGGTTAGCCGCCTTTTTCAGGATGGGGTTGATGTACTCGATCCGGGCCTTCCGTTGCAGTTCCTGTCTTTTTTCAACCTGCAAACGCTCGATGAGACGCCTGTGAAGTTGGAGTCGCACTTTCTCCTTGACGGCTTCGTAATCGACCTGCGGCGGCTCGATGCGCTTGAGGAGTTTCAGCACGTTGAAGTTGTCGCCGACCTGTACGATCCCGCTGATCCGGCCGACCTTCTCCAGCGAGAAGGCGACGTCGCGGATAGCCCTCGGCACGTTTTGGTACTCGCGCGAGAAGGGCGGAAGTGTCCCGCCGTTCTTGGCCGTTGTGGTGTTGGTCGAGTATTTCCGGGCAAGGTCGGCGAAATCCTTTCCCTCCTTGAGCAACTTGATAATCTTCTCTGCCTCGAAAAGGTTGGGCAACTGGATGTGGCTGATTTGGACCTTTTCGCCGTGGAGGCGGGCGAATTCAACCTTGATCATCGATTCGCTGACGACGGCGCGAGAGATTACCATCTTGCGCAGCAGGGCGTTGCGACGCATAACCGAGAACCACAACTTCCGGGTAAGGCCGCGCGGTTTCAGCAATTGGTCCAGCATGCGCTCGCGCTGGTCGGGCGTGAGTTTGTCGCCGAGGATGCCTTTCAGCGAGCGGTCGTTTTCAGCGGCTACTTCTTCGTCTGTAACGGTGGTTTTCGTACGCCCGGCCTCCTGATTGACCAGAGCGTTGACGATCAGCATCTCCGGAATCCGCAGGCCGCTGGACTCGAGCAGGGAGACATAAAGGTCTTCCATGTAGATCGGCTTGCCGTTGACGGTCGCCATGATGGCCGACGGCGACAGCGGACCGGCGGTTGCCGAGTTCGGCAAGGTCGTCGCGGTCCGCCCCGGCTGGACGGTACCGGTCGGTCCTGCCCCGGGACGCCGCCCCGGCTCGTCGCAGCCACAGGCGATCAGCAGGAAAAGGCATACTGCCGGAAGACATCTCATTACAAAACTTTACTACTACGGCGCCCATCCGTCAACCTTTCATGGATTGGTCATTGTCCGGATTAAGGGAACGAGGGAAATAGGGGACGCTAATCTATTCCCGATTGACAAACTACCGATTGAGGTTGATAATTGATCGTAATGATAGGGAGAGAAGGCGAAAATAGGTAACCTTCCCGGTTTCTCACGTCAATCGCAAGTTGAATGAGAGCGGGCGATCTCGGCCTGGCTTTTTCCAAGAACCAACATTCGATAGATGACTTTTCGTTCGTCGATGGTAAGATGGCGATAGGGCATCGTAGCGGCTCCTTATGATCGAGGTTATTGTGAACACCCTCAATCTACCGGAGTTCGTCTGCGATGTCCCTTGTATTAAGTCATCGTTGCACTTACGGTGTGAAT
>DAOVFI010000527.1 GCA_030673005.1 Planctomycetales bacterium | reverse complement strand
CCTGAAATGATGAAGCACGCCCTGGAGCGCCTGGCCGTCAGAGAAAAGAACATCCGCTTCCTCTACCACACACACGCCGTCGGCGTGATTCAAGACGAAAACCGTATTGATTGCGTAATGGTGGAGAACAAGTCAGGTCGTGCGGCTGTTCGGGGTAGGATTTTCATCGATGCGACGGGTGACGGGGACGTGGCCTGTTGGGCCGGCTGTGCATACACCAAAGGACGACCCGCCGATGGAGCAACACAGTCGATGGGTACGAAATTCCGCATGGGCGGCATTCGTGAACAAACCAGAGAAAATGAGGAAAAGAGCACCGAGATATTCAGAGAGGCAATCGCAGAGAAAACCCTACCCGCATATCACCCGTTTGCCGGCGAAGACAGTGAATTCGGCGCGACCATCAGACAAGGCGAACGCACACCAACTGTTACCCGCGCCCGCGGTGATGGAACAAACGCCCGGGACCTGACACGCAATGAAATAAAACTCCGTGCCGATACGCTGAAGATTATCGACTTCTGCCAAAGGTACATACCCGGCTATGATAAATGCTATCTCATGGCCACTCCGACCCAGATTGGTGTACGCGAAACCCGCCAGATTACGGGCAGTTACATCCTCACCGGCAACGATTGTTTGAAGGCCGCCAGGTTCGACGAAGGAATCGCCCGAGGCTCGTGGTACTTTGACATTCATTGCCCGCTCGGTCTGACCAGTCCGCTTACGACGATCTGTAACAGGAAATGCAAGGTTACCCCGGAATGCGTGATGATAAAGAAGTACAAGGACCAACTCTATGACGACTACTGTCTGGAAGACGGCAGTTACTACGAGATTCCGTACGGTTGCCTGACACCCGGGCAGGTCGATAACCTGCTGGTTTCCGGGCGCTGTATCTCCGCGGATCATGGCGCCATGTCTTCGTTGAGGGTTATCGGGACGTGTTTCTCGATTGCCCAGGCGGCCGGGACGGCGGCGGGCATGTGCCTGACTCGAGGCTGCACACCGAAGGAGTTGTCGGGAACCGAAGTTCGCCAAACGCTGAAATCAATCGGCGTGCCTCTGTAGGCGCAGCAAGGATTAAACACTGTTCAACAAACATAAACGTTGCCGGCTATTGCTTGCTGCCTGAGCGAGATTAAAGTAATCATAGGATCACATGCCGGGCGATTAGACTGTTGGGAGTAAGGCAGTGGCTACGTTATCGTCGGAACTGACGCTTGGGATGTTTCCACACGGAACCGTCTATCTTATCCTGCCTGAAGACGATGCAGCCACACGGCGGAGGGACCTTGAGAACATCAAGGCTCTCGATTTCAACACTGTAGTCCTCTGGCCGCCGGCAAGCAGGTGGGACAGCGAACCACCCGGCGAATTGGCCTTTGACACGATCGACGAAGTCATGGATGTCTGCGCCGAACTGGGCTTGAAGGTCATCATCGAACTACAAGGCCAGGACGACACCCACGGCCCCCTGCCACACTGGTTGCCTTTCGCCGATAGCGTCCTTTTGGAGCACGACGATCATAACATCAATCATCCGGAGGCCCGCAGAGAGGTTGTCTCTTTCATTAAGGCAGTGGTCGAGCATTTTAAGGGTCATCCGGCCTTACTGGCGTACGATACGTTCAACGAGGTTCACTTCCAGCAAAGCGACTTGTGGACGCTGAAGGAATTCGTGGAATTCCTCAAACAGCAATATCATGACGACATCCGGGCGTTGAACACGAAGTGGGCGACTTACTACAGGGATTTCGATTCGATAGCGAAGCGTCAACCGAAGGTTATGGCCAGTCGGTGGTCATCAGTCGTGGCGATGCGCGACTGGTTCCGTTTCCAGCAGCACAACTTCGCTGACCGGCTGCG
>DAOVFI010000279.1 GCA_030673005.1 Planctomycetales bacterium | reverse complement strand
GTAACCGTTCCCGAGCCGGCGACGATGGCGCTGCTGTGCATCGGCGGTCTGGGCGTACTTGTCCGACGCCGAAAACGCTGACCGACAATTAAATGTTACAATATCACAGCCCACAGAACGCCTTCTGTGGGCTGTTGTATTTAGAGCGTATTTCCTCAACTCATCAGGTTAAAATACGTCGGACAAAGTACCGGACACTTGACAGAAGCACCCGTGTGTGGTCATTATTTAAGGTCTGTTGCAGGGAGGTTTAGTGGAATACAACGACATTATATGTGTGCTGTTATGTGGCGGGCAGGGAAAGCGGATGCGTTCGACCGACCGTCACAAGGTCTGCTTTCCCATCGCCGGGACGCCGACAATCGTTCGAACTGTCGGGATGCTGAAATCCGTCGGTTTGAGACGGTTTCTTATCGTCGTCGGGCAAATGGCCGAGCAGGTAATCGCCACGTTGGCGCAAGAGCATCCGGACGTTGCGTTCATCTATCAAACCGCTCCACGCGGAACGGGGCACGCCGCCGCCTGCGCCGTCGAATACCTCAAATCCGCCGGATACGACGGCAAGGTGATGATATTGATGGGCGATAAGATAATCCAGCCGCACGTAGTGGCTGAACTTATCGACCTTCATGCCCGGGACTGTCCGGGGCTTACCCTCACGACCCTTCCGAAGACAACCAGGACAACGGCCGGTCGCGTCGTCATCGACTCGGCCGGTCGGACACTGGGGATCGTGGAACTGGCCGATATCCACCGGGCGTCGAAAACCCGCAGGTCGATCCGCCTTGCCGGAAGGCGCCTATCCGCCGGGCAAATCGAACGAAGCAGCCCGACCGTCAACGCCTCGCTGTATCTCTTCGAGGCCGATACGCTCTATAAGGCAATCGCATCACTGACCGACGATAATGCACAAGGCGAACTGTATCTGACCGACACCGTCGAGCACGCAGCACGAACCGGTCAAAAGATCGCCCTGATGCACGTGGATAATGAGGAAGACCTTATGGCCTACAACACCCCGGAAGAGCTCCTCTCCGCGAGTGAAGTTTTACAGCAGCGCCTGGACCGCCGGCGCCGGATAACCGCCGCCAGGCCGAAACTCTCGCGCCGCCGCTTCAGGCCGGCCGGTGAGTGGCTGAAGATGTTCGAGCAGAACACGCCGCGTCTCCGGCGGGTGATGACCGTAATCTACGGGCCTGACGAGAACCTGCTGTCCGAACGGCTCAAGGCGTTCACCGGCGTCTTAAAAACCTTCATCAGGTCCCACGGGGCGGAGCGGCGGGTGGTCCTGACGCGAGCGCCCGGACGCATCAACCTGCTGGGTCGGCACATCGACCACCGGGGCGGATACGTCAACGTCATGGCGATTAATCACGAAGTTATTATGGTCGCCGCACCGCGTGAAGACGACACCGTTACGATGGTCAACCAGAGTGGGCGTGAGTTCCCTCGCCGCCGGTTCCGCATCGGCGAGCTGCTGCGTTCCGCCGACTGGTACGACTGGATGGACTTCATCAACTCCGCTACCGTCCGCCAGGTGCTCGAGGCCTCCCGCGGTGACTGGAGCAACTACGCCCGCGCCGCGATGCTCCGCCTCCAGCACGCCTGCCCGGACCACCGCCTCGCCGGGGCGGATTTCGCCGTAACCGGGAACATCCCTTTGGGAGCGGGCCTGAGCAGTTCATCGGCGATGGTCGTGGGCGTAGCCGAGGTCGCCGTCGCGCTGAACGGGTTGGACATCACCACACAGCAGTTCGTCGATCTCTGCGGTGAAGGCGAGTGGTTCGTCGGCTCACGCGGAGGAAGCGCCGACCACGCCGCGATACGCAGCGGCGAGCGGGGGCGAATCGCGCGGGTCGGGTTCTTCCCGTTCCGGATAGAGCAGACCATCACCTGGCCGGACGACCTGGCCCTGGTCATCGCCAACAGCGGCGTCCTGGCCGCAAAGAGCGCAGGGGCACGCGACACGTACAACCAACGCGTCGCCTGCTATAACCTCGCCGAGATGATATTGCGTCTTCGCAGCCCGATACTCCGCAACATCGAACACCTTCGCGACGTCAACCCCGAAACTCTCGGCGTCTCGCCGGCCGAGGTGTACCGGACCTTACAACTCCTTCCGTTGAAGATAACCCGACGTGCGGCAGCGAGCCTGCTGAAGGACGAGTCGAACAGGCTGGAGGAAATCTTCTCATCCCACAAGAACATCGGACCGTATCGCGTGCGGGACGTGGCCATGTTCGGCGTAGCCGAGTGCCGGCGGTCCGATATGTACGCCGAACTGCTGAAAGATAAACGGGGACGCGAGATCGGAACGCTGATGCGCTACAGCCACGACGGCGACCGGGTCGTGCGATATTCAGGAAACGGCCGGCCCCGCCCGCACGTGCTTTCTTACAGCGACGCACGTCTGAACCGGCTGATTGCGGACGTTACCAGTGACGATCCGGCCCGTTACGTGGACGCCGCACTGTGGGCCCAGCCGGGACGATATGCCTGCTCCACGCCGGAAATCGACCTGCTGGTCGATATTGCCTGCTCGACTAAAGGCGTTTTAGGGGCGCAACTGGCCGGTGCGGGCCTGGGCGGATGTGCGATGATTCTCTGCCGGTCCGACGCCGTCGGGCGGGTAATGTCGGCCTTGAGAAAAGGCTACTACCGACCCCGAGGCCTGAAATTCGACTGCCACCTCTGCCGACCGGTAGCAGGAAGCGGACCACTGACTATTTAACCCCCGATCCCGACGCCGCGGCCGGGAAAAAAAGTTGATGGAAGGGGAGCCTTACACGGCATGTGCGCCCAAGCCTTGATTCTGCATTACACGGGCGACAACGCAACCGGCTCTTTTTGCCTAACCCGTCTGGGCCTTTGACCGATAGAATACTTATTATGTGTGGAATTGTAGGTTATGTCGGGCGCAAGAGCGCGAAACCGATTCTGATCGAGGGTCTCAAGCGGCTGGAGTATCGCGGATACGACTCCGCCGGTATTGCGGTCGTCCACGACGGCCGGCTTCACGTCTGCAAGTCCGCCGGGCGAATCACCGGACTGGAAGAGCGGCTCGATGGTAATGCGGAAATTCAGGCCGGCGCCGTCGGTGTCGCCCACACACGCTGGGCGACCCATGGCCCACCCACCGAAGAAAACGCCCACCCGCACACCGACTGCACCGGAAGGATCGCCGTCGTCCACAACGGGATAATCGAAAACTACTCCGCCCTCAAGCAAGTCCTGGAAGATAAGGGACACACCTTCGGTTCCGATACCGATTCGGAAGTCCTGGCGCATCTGATAAGCGAATTCTACCGGAACGATGAGAACGACGACAACGCCCCTTCCGAAAGGCAGGTTCTGCGTGATAATATCACGGGCGAGACGCCCGTGCCACGACCGCGCGACCTTGCCCGGGCCGTTCAGCAGGCATTGCGCGAAGTGGCCGGCACGTACGGATTGGCCGTCGTCTGCGCCGACGAGCCGGGGATGATTATCGCCGCACGGAAGGGGTCGCCGCTGATTATCGGCGTCGGCGCCGACGAATACATCGTAGCCTCGGACGCCTCGGCCATCGTCGAGCACACCGTCAACGTCATCTATCTCAACGACAACGAAATGGCCGTCATGGACGAAACCGGCCTGCGGACGCTGACTATCGACAACGTGCCCGTCTCGAAGCAGGTCCAGCAGATCGAGTGGTCGCTGGAGCAGATAGCACTCGGCGGCTTCGAGCATTTCATGCTCAAGGAGATATTCGAGCAGCCCGAGGCGCTGCGAAACAGTTGCCGTGGCCGGCTTGACCTGCGCGAAAACCGCATCCAGCTGGGCGGTATTGCCCACCTGTCGCGCGAACTGGTAAAGACCCGCCGCATCGTGCTGACCGCATGCGGGACGGCCTGGCACGCCGGACTTATCGGCGAATACCTCTTCGAGGACCTTGCGCGGATCCCCACCGAGGTCGAATACGCCAGCGAGTTCCGTTATCGCAACCCGATAATCGAGAACCACACAGTGGTA
>DAOVFI010000248.1 GCA_030673005.1 Planctomycetales bacterium | reverse complement strand
GAGGCCGACGTGGCAAGGGCCAGCAGCAAGGCCGACGACGAGGCCGACCCGGTCCAGATAACGAATAAACCAAAAAGAAGAAACAATATATTAGGGCGCTGCTTGGAAAAAGCGGCGCCCCTTTTTATTTGGTATTCAAGGTGTGAATTCGCCTTACCTTCGCCTGCGGAGGATGATCGCCAGTCCACTGACCGCCAAAAGCGAAAGCGTCGCAGGCTCCGGAACGATGTAGGCATCGCCCGTGATTACGCCAAAGGGGGCTCCACCTACCAGGGTGCCGTAGGGAAAATATCCGTACCCACCGTCAGGGCCCCAGTCGTCGCCCTGGCTGTTCTTGGCAATCCAGTAGCCGCCTTCGGGCAAAGTGTCGTCATCATGGAAGCCCACAAGAAGCACGCAGTGGCCACCGCTGCCATAGATCGGAGGGCCTCCTCCATTGGGCCAGTACCAATCAGAAATGTTCATACAGACAACCACTGGGCCCTCCCCTTTCAGCTCGTACTTGATAAATGCCCTACTGTGTGGGTTGAAGTTGGTCCCACAGTTTGTGATTTTGCAGACACGATTTTCCCAGCCATCGGCGAGCGGCCAGTCCGGCGAGGTGTTGGATGCGCAATACGGCAGTTCGGCTTCGGTAACGATGCCGACATCCTTGAAGAATTGCAGCGACCCAGACCCCACACCACCAGCGCATGTGCCATAGGAACCTTCGCAGAGCAGGTGCTGTTCAGACAAATCAGGGTTCAGGTCGGGGTTGTCCAGCGAGATTTCCAGTTTCGACTCCAATGCCCCAACGGCAGCAAAGGCCCAGCAGGAACCACAGGCTCCCTGGGCTTTCGCCGGCGTAGTGAAGTCCTTCCCGTCAATGTCCCGCCAGTCAAAGACCTCCGCCCCGGCCGTCAGAGGCATTAGAATAATCAGCCCCGGCAACCACGCCAAGATTGGACACCAAAACCACTTTTTCTCATTCGTCTGTTTCCGAGCCATGTAATGCTGCCTCCTTTGAGAAAACCAAATCTGGTAACATAATACCACTTTTCCAGGTGCAAGTCGATAAAATCAGTGTTGTATCCCCAGATTACAGATTATAAAAAAATGAATGACGAACCTGCCGGTAGGCAGGTTCGTCATTCATTTTTTTCACAAGATTCCCGTCGCCTTTTTCTTACTCGCCGGTCCGGCTCTGGAAGCACAGGGCGATAATCTCGTCGATATGAACCGTTGCGACGCAGATGGAGGTATCGGCGGCCCCGTAATATACCTTGACCTGCCCGTCATCCTCGACTATCGCACCGCAGGCGAAGACGACGTTTCCGATGTCGCCGACACGTTCGTAATCCTCGCGCGGCGACAGCAGCGGCGGGAGGCTGCGACCTAGAACCCTTGCGGGATTTTCCTTGTCCAGCATAACCGCGCCGATTCGGTAGATCGGGCCGGAAGAGGTCATCTTCACGCCGTGGTATATCTCCAGCCATCCGAACTTGGTGAGGATCGGCGGGGCCGAGGCGCCGATACGATGCGAATCCCAGTACCGCGCCCTCGGTCCGAATACGAATTCGCTCCGGCCCCAGTTTATCAGGTCCGGCGAATACGAAATCCATATACTCCCGACGCCGTTGCCTATCGGGCGGTCCAGGCGGGCGTACAGGCCGTTGATCTTTTCGGGGAACAACACGCCGTCCTTGTTGCCGGGGCCGGAGATCATCGCGATGCGCCGATAGGACCGGAAGTCCTCGGTGCTCGCCAGCGCGATGCGGTGCCCGTATCGGCCGACGGCTGTGTAGAGGATGTAGTACACCCCGTCGATCAGCGTCAGGCGCGGGTCTTCGATGCCGTGCTCCTCCCAGACCTGCCACGGTTTCTCCTGTGCAGGCAACATGCACGGCTTCGGGTCCACGTCCAGATGATACCCGTCCCGGCTGCGGGCCAGCGAAAAATACGAATACCCCTGCTGCCCCTCAACACGGACCAGCAGCAGGTACTCGCCGTCAATCTTCACGGGCGAACCGTTAAAAACCGTATTGCACCGGTAGGGAATATCGGTGAGTGTCAGGATCGGGTTACCATCGTAGCGATGCAGCAGGTCTCTTTCCGTGTCTGTCGGCATAATTAAAAACTTTCTTTCGCTTTCGAAAAATGTTCGGAGTATGTCTTTTCAGATGCTTGTCGGAATAATATTAAAACTTCCTTTCGCTATCGAAGCAGACCTGGAGGATATCTTCGAGTGGCGCCGAGCCGCGACAGATGCAACTGTCCGACGCCCCGTAATACAGATTCAACCGCCCGTCCTCCAGCAGCGCGCCGCAGGAGAACACCACGTTCGGGACATCTCCGATCCTTTCGTATTTCTCGCGCGGCGAGAGGATCGGGATATTGGACCGCGCCAGGACCTTGCTTGGGTCTTCGCGGTCCAGAATCGCCGCTCCCAGGCGCACCAGCGGCCCGGCGCTCGTGCTCTTCTCGCCGTAATAAATTAACAGCCATCCCTCGTCTATCTCGATCGGCGGCGCGGCGGCGCCTATGCGGGTCGAGTCCCAAAACCTGCCGCGAGGCGTCATAACCACCGTCGAAGAGCCCCAGAAAACCAGGTCGTCCGAGTAACTCAACCATATGCTCGAGCCGGCGTCCGGGCGTTTTAAAAGCAGGTACCTGCCGCCTACTTTGCACGGAAACAGCACGCCGTTCTTGACATCGACCTGCGAGATATATCCGACCCGCTCAACGGAGCGGAAATCCTTCGTCCTGGCCAGTCCGAGTCGCAGCCCATGATCGCCGTCGGCCACATAGGTGATGTAAAACCATCCATCCATCGACGTTATCCGCGGGTCGCGGACACCCATGTTTTCATACATCTGCTGCGGGCCGCTGTCCGCCGGCGCCATGAACGCCTGGGCATCGACGGTGAAATGCTCGCCGTCGTCGCTGTCGGCCCGGTAGAGGGCGCAGCGACCTTCGAGCATCTCCACCGTAATGAGCATCAGATACCCCTGTTCATAACGGACTATGCCCGCGTTCCAGATATCGCTGCTGCTGAACGGCAGATCGTCAATGAAAATCAGCGGATTACGGGGACACCTTCTAATGACATCGCGACCTGAAGTACCATCCATAGCCTTTTCCTTCACTGCCAACATTCCGATCCCTTCACTACCGACATTCTGTACAACCCCGGTATAATTATCGGATAATCCGGCAATGTGCATTACCTGGACTCAAAAAAGTGCTCCTCATTCGTCCCTACAGGACTGAACCTGGTGGACGGTACGAGTACCCAGCAATAAATTGTTGGGCTATTTTCATACGGTCCCTGACGGGACTAAACTAGCGTTCTCTTGTCCCGTAGGGACTTGCGAGAATAGCCCACCACCTTGGTGGTGGGACAATCGGATTAGCTTCATTACCAGTCCCGTAGGGACGGTTGAAGCGCATATCCTTATTTAATGCGCATCTGTCAGCTGGGTAACAGACCCTTTGTGCACTCGGTATTACAACAATGGATTGGGGTCTTCTTTTACTTCGTTATTCGAAATTCCGCGTTCGACACCTACCTGCCGGCTTGCCTACCGGCAGGCAGGCAGGCAGGTTCGTCATTCATCTTTTTCTTACTTCGTTATTCGAAATTCCGTATTTGATACCTACCTGCCGGCTTGCCTACCGGCAGGTAGGTAGGCAGGTTCATCATTCATTTTTTGTAACACTTCAGCAATCTGCAACGGTTAGTCCCCGGATTATAGGGGACAAAGGGGTTGTTGAAAAAGTCTGATCCCGCTGAAAACAGAAGCTTGCGACTTACGATAATACTGGACTTATAACGTTTTATCCGACTCGAAAAGCATCATGAACGACTTTTTCAACAACCCCTCTGTCCCTCTATTGTCCTATAAGCAAAACCTTACCGCGGCCCCCCGTCGCCTTTTGGATATCAGGAACTGGATTTCCCTGCGCGACTGCGGAGAAGCATTGCCAGCCCGCCTGCCGCCAGCAGTAACAACGCAGCCGGTTCAGGAACGGGTGTCAGCGTGATGTTCGATACACCGCTGAAGTCTCCGGAGAAGTCTTCAATGCTCCCGTCGAGTTGGAAGATCATCTGGTAGATGGCTCCTTCGTCCACGGAGAAAGGCAGGCTCCCGCCGGTAACCTCGAAAGTGCCCGTTGCGACGAGGACGTCCTCGCCGTCGTGTGATTCGCGGAGTTCCAGAAAGACCACGTTTCCCGTGAGGAGGTCTTCTCCGAAAGCGTCCTTGACGCAGATCTCACCGCCCTGGAAGTCACCCCAGGCGAGCATCGGGTTGGACTTGTCGTCGAACAGCGAGGATGACATCAGGAAGGATCCCGCGTCGTAGGTGATCTGGTCATCGTCTTTTTGCACGACGATATCGGCCTGGGATCC
>DAOVFI010000119.1 GCA_030673005.1 Planctomycetales bacterium | reverse complement strand
GCGATGGTGGAGAGCCTTCTGGCCCTGACCCGTCTCGAAGCCGGGCAAGTCAGCCTTGAACTCGAATCCGTTGTTCCGGACGAGCAGGTGCGAACCGCGTGGCAGGGGCTGGCCGAGGAGGCGAAGAGACGTAATCTCCAGATTCGGTGGAATCTTGGCGCCAGGCAGGTCATCAGGACCGATCCGACGCTGCTGGCTCTTGTCGTCGGCAATATCATGGAGAATGCCGTGGTCTATACCGATGAGGGCGGGACGGTGGAAATCGAAACCACGGGAGATGCCGGCATTTTTCGTATTCGCGTCGCCAATAGCGGCAGCACGATTTCCCGGGACCAGGCGGAAATTGTCTTTGAGCGTTTCTGGCGAGGCGATGTCGCCAGGAGCGCAACAGGTATCCATTCCGGCCTGGGCCTGTCGCTGGTGAAGCGGGCGGTGTCTGTCCTTGGCGGCTGTGTTGAGGTGGAATCCGGCGCGGAGGCGGACGGGCAGTTCCGGATTACTGTTTCAATTCCCAGTCTTAACAGCCCGGCCGGCATATAGGCTGATCTTCTGATGTCAGCGTGTATGACTAATTTTTCTGGCGAGTTTTTTAAGGTGGTGTTACCGGGGCAGGTTCACGTTTTTTTCTGAATAATGAATGTTGAACAGAGAATTTCGAATTTTGAAGTGAAAAGAAGAAAAAGAAGATAAATGAAACCCAAAGCGCGGATTCTCGTTTTTTTTCTTTCTGTTACTTCGAAATTCAACATTCTTCTGTTCAATATTCAATATTCTCTTTACCACAATAAAGGTGGGCACGCCACGGCGCATCTTCGACCTGCCTGCTTAACCTGTCAGTTGCACAGAAGCCGGAAAATTTGGGCACACACATGTCAGCCCCTTTCATGCGATGCTCTTTACTTTAAATGATTCGTGCTGTAACTTGCCCCTTTGGGATTCGTGGACCGCGATACGATGAACCCGACCAAGGCTGCTTTTATACATTCCGCTGAAATCGAAAAGTACCACTATCCTCCCGACTGTCCATTCAGCAGCGAGCGGGCCGGTAAGGCTCGCGGGATACTGGCTTCGATGGGTCTGCTGACCGGTGAAGGTCGGCGCGAAGTCGCGCCCGAGCCGACAGACAGGCCGACGCTGGAGACCTTCCATACACCCGCATACCTCGATGTGCTTCAGAAGGCATCGAAAGGCGACCTTGACGTCGAAGGCCTGCACATGGGTCTGGGTACGCCCGAATGTCCCGTTTTCATCGGCCTGTACGAATACGCCGCCCTTGCCTGCGGGGCGAGCCTGACGGGCGCGAAGATGATCCTTTCCGGCGAGGTTGATGTGGCGTTCAACCCCTCCGGCGGGTACCACCACGCACGCCCGGCTGAGGCGTCGGGATTCTGCTACATCAATGACGTAGTGCTCGCCTGCATGCACCTGGCGGCCGGCCGAAAGCGCGTGCTCTTTCTCGACGTGGACGTTCACCATTGCGACGGCATGCAGGAGGCGTTCTACGAACGGTCCGACGTCATGACGCTGTCGTTCCACCAAAGCGGGAAAACGCTTTTTCCGGGAACGGGTTTTGAGAATGAGATCGGCGTCGGCGACGGGGCGGGCTTCAGCGTCAACGTGCCCCTGCCGGTCGATACCTACGACGAAGCATTTCTCAGGGCTTTTCGCGCTGTTGGAGTCCCGCTGATAGGTGCTTACGACCCCGACGTGATCGTTCTGGAATTAGGGATGGACTGCCTGTCGGGCGACCCGCTGGCGCACCTGAAGTTGACCAATAACGCATACGCCGACGTGGTGCGGTCTGTGCTGGATTTCGGCAAGCCGGTCCTGGCGGTCGGCGGCGGCGGATATAACATCGAGAACACCGCCCGCGGCTGGGCGCTGGCGTGGAGTATCTTGTCCGGCCAGGACCAAGCGGCGGATGACATGAGTATAGGCATGGGTGGTGTGATGCTCGAAAGTACGGACTGGCACGGCGGGCTGAGAGACCGTATGCTGGTAGCCGACGCTCAGCAGCGCAGAGCGGTGGATCCCGAAATAATCGCTACAATCGAAAAGGTTAAGTCGAATGTTTTCACATTACATGGATTGCCAACATGAGTATTGAAGCATTTTTCAATCCGAATTCCGTTGCGGTTGTCGGCGCTTCCCGGAAGAGGGGCAAAGTCGGTCACGAGATCGTCGCCGGTCTGATTGCCGGGAAGTTCAAGGGGGACATCTATCCGGTCAACCCCAAGGCCGACGAAGTGGAAGGCCTTCGCTGCTATCCGGATATTAAATCGATCGACCGAACGCCGGACCTGGTGGTAATCGTCGTACCGGCCGGGGCTGTGCCGGCGGTTATGACCGAATGCGCAGGAGTCGGCGTCAAATCGGTGATAATCATCACCGCGGGTTTCAAGGAAGTCGGCGCTGAAGGCAAAGAACTCGAACAGTCGGTCCTGAAAATCGCAAAGAGCGCGAAGATTCGAATTATAGGACCGAACTGTCTGGGAATTATGGTCCCGGGCAGTCGGCTCAATGCGAGTTTCGGCGGCAACCTGCCGAGGATCGGACACATCGGGTACATCTCCCAGTCGGGCGCCCTGATGACGGCGATCCTCGACATGGCGAAAGCAAACGACATAGGTTTCAGCGCTCTTGTCAGCATCGGGAACAAAGCCGACATTAATGAACTTGATATGATCAAGGCGCTCGGTCAGGACAAAGGCACTAAGGTTATCGCCGGCTACCTGGAAAGCATCACCAGCGGCGACAACTTCGTGCGCCAGGCGGAGCACATCTCGCAGGAAAAGCCGATACTGCTGATTAAATCAGGCGGAACGGGCGCCGGCGCCAAGGCGGCGTCCTCGCACACCGGAAGCCTCGCCGGTAGTGAAACGGCCTACGATGTCGGGTTCGACCGGTCCGGCATTATTCGCTGCGATTCCATAAAGACGCAGTTCGATTACGCCCGGGCCTTCGTAGATCAGCCTTTGCCTTCCGGTCCGAGCATCGCGGTTATCACCAATGCCGGGGGTCCGGGGATTATGGCCGCCGACGCAATCGAACGAAGGGGGCTTACATTCGCAAAATTGTCCGATGAGACGATTGGCCGGTTGGCCGAGAATCTCCCGTCCGCAGCCAACGTCAACAACCCGATTGACGTTCTCGGCGACGCCATGCCCGACCGGTACGAATTCGCACTCGACGTCGTTCTTGACGATCCCGGTGTGCACGCCGTTGTGGTGCTGCTGACGCCGCAGGCAATGACGGATTGCGCCGGCGCCGCCGAGGTGGTTGTCGAGACCGCCTCAGAAAAACCGGGCAAGCCCGTACTCGCCTGCTTCCTCGGCGGGCAGAAGGTCGCCGAAGCAGTTCGTATCCTGCGCAAAGGAAAAATCCCGCAATACGATTCACCCGAGAGCGCCGTGTCAACCATTGAAGTGATGAACAAATATGTCTGCTGGCGCTCCCGGCCCAAGCGAGTCATAAAACTCTTTCCCGTCAACCGCCGTAAAGTCGAGCACATCATCGACAGGCACCTGCGGCAGGGCCTTCGCGAAATACCGGAAATGGAATCCAAGGAGATTCTGGAAGCATACGGATTCGTAACTCCCAAGGGAACAGTCGCCATGACCGCCGAGCAGGCGGCGAATATCGCCGATCAACTCGGCTATCCGGTCGTGATGAAGATATGGTCGCCGGACATCCTCCATAAGTCGGACGTCGGCGGCGTCAGGATCGGCCTGAACAGCGCCCAGCAGGTAATGGACGCCTTCGACCTGATGATGTACCGCATCCCGAAGAAGGCGCCCGACGCCGACATCCTCGGCGTTCTGGTTCAGGAGATGTGCAGCAGCGGCAGAGAGGTAATACTCGGAATGAATCGCGATCCGCATTTCGGCCCGCTGCTGATGTTCGGCATGGGCGGCGTTACGGTCGAGGTGCTCAAAGACGTGGCGTTCTACCTAGCGCCGATAACGGCCTCCGAGGCCAAGGAAATGCTCGTTCGCACGAAGACGTATCAGATACTCAAAGGGTTCCGGGGCAAAGAAGGCGTCGATATCGACGCCATCGCCGAGGGCCTCCAGAGGCTCAGCCAACTGGTAACGGCGTTCCCCCAGATTCAGGAAATGGACATTAACCCTTTCATCGTAGGCCCCGAAGGCACAACGCCCATCGCCGTCGATGCCCGAATCAGCGTAGAAGAAATCTGACCGAGAAGAAGCCATGCAGGAATTTGACTGGAAAAAGAAGTATGCCGACCGGATCGGAACCGCCGCCGAGGCCATGAAACTCATCAAGCCGGGAAACAGCATCTTCATCGGAACCGGATGCGCCCAGCCGCAGCATCTGGTCAACGCGCTTGTGGAATATTCACGGCATATTTACGACGCCCGCATCATCCACCTGCTGACGATGGGTTCGGCGCCCTATGCCGACGAGAAATTCCGCGACAGGTTCAAGATGAACAGTTTTTTTGTCGCCGATAACGTCCGGCATGCCCTGGATGCCGGCATCGGCGACTATACACCTATTTTCCTGTCGGCGATCCCGCAGGAATTTGAAACAGGCAGAATTCCTATTGATGTAGCGTTAATATCCGTCTCGCCGCCCGACGCTAGCGGCCTGTGCAGTTTCGGCGTGTCGGTCGATATCGTCAAGTCCGCCACCGCCAACTCCAAGTATATCATTGCCCAGGTCAACTCCCGAATGCCGCGAACGATGGGCGACTGTTTTATCCACGCCAACTTCATTGACATGCTCGTGCCCCATGACGAGCCTGTCATCACCGTTCCGGTCCCCGAACCAAGCGAGACGCTCCGCCGCATCGGCCAGAATATCGCCCGCCTGGTCGAGGACGGCAGCACGATCGAATGCGGTATAGGGCGCATACCTCAGGCGCTGGCCGAATACCTTAAGGATAAGAAGGAACTCGGCATACATACCGAAATGTTCGGCGACTGGATTATCGACCTTATCGAGTGCGGCGCGATAACCTGCTCCAAAAAAACGATTAATCGCGGCAAAGTCGTCGCCAGTTTCTGCATGGGCTCGCAGAAACTTTACGATTACATCGACGGCAATCCGTTTTTCGATTTCAGGCCCACCGAGTACGTCAACGACCCGTTCGTCATCAGCCGGCACGATAAGATGGTGGGCATCAACGTCGCCCTGGAGATCGACCTTACCGGCCAGGTTTGCGCCGATTCGCTGGGGTACAAGTTCTACAGCGGCATCGGCGGACAGGTCGATTTCATCCGCGGATCGGCCCGCAGCCGGGGCGGAAAAGCCATCATCGCCATGCCGTCCACCGCCAGGGACGAATCCGTCTCCCGCATCGCCCCGCATCTGACCGAAGGCGCCGGCGTCGTTACCACCCGCGGCGACGTGCACTATGTCGTTACCGAGTACGGCATCGCCTATCTTCACGGCAGGAGCATCCGCGAACGCGTTCTGGCGCTGGTCAATATCGCCCATCCGAAATTCCGAAACGATCTCATCGAGGCCGCCAAAACGCAGAATTATATCCCGCAGGACCAGATCGAACTGGCTTGGGACAAGGTCGCCTATCCCGAAGAACTCGAACGTTACGATACGCTCAAGGACGGCACGCAGATCTTCTTCCGCCCCGTCAAACCGACCGACGAACCGGCCCTGAGCGAGATGCTTTATTCGCTGAGCAACCAGTCCGTCCATACGCGGTATTTCACTTATACGATGACCTTCCCCCACAAGGACGTGCAGAAACTCACCAACATCGACTACCGCAACGACCTGGCCATCGTCGGCGTCGTGCCGAGTCCAACCGGCGAAGACATCGTCGCCATCTCACAATATTTCCTCGATCCCAAGACCCAGGCCGCCGAGGTCGCCTTTATCGTCCAGGACGAATGGCAGCAAAAGGGGATGGGCACGTTCCTGATGGACTATATTGCCCAGATCGCCCGTCAGCGCGGCGTCCGCCGCTTCTACGCCAAGGTCCTGCCGGCCAACAAACCCATGCTCGCCATCTTCCACAACTCGGGCTTCAAGGTGAACACCGAGTTTGACGGCGAGGCATACAGCATTACCTTCGACCTGTAAGGGTGGCAAAGCGCCGTTCGTCGCGCTACACGACCCGCTGGGATGAACTGCTCTTGGTGAGTTGACGGCCGGGAAATAGTAAATCATGGCGGGTGCCGTGGCCGCTGTGTTGGCGGCCACGAAGACGCGCGAATACCAACGTGGTCGCAAACACAGCGACCACGGCACCCGTTCCTGACTCCTTTTTTGCCGGTCTCGCCATGAGCGGGTTATTCGAATAGACTTTAAATGAAGCCATAAACCTTCAGGAGAAATACATCATCGGCACCAGCGGTTGTTCGTTCGATGACTGGGTTGGGAATTTCTACCCGGCAGGAACAGTGACACTTTTCAATGTAAGCGGCGAAACCTTCTTGAAATTAAGTCGGCCGGAATGTATGAGTACGGAACGTGATATGTTGGTAACGCTACTACGCAAGGAGAATGCATCATGGCAGTGATTGATTTCGGCGGCGTCAAAGAAGATGTGGTTATGCGGAAGGAGTTTCCGATAGCGAAGGCCCGAAGGGTCCTGAAGAACGAGACAATCGCGGTTATCGGATACGGCGTGCAAGGCCCTGCCCAGTCGCTCAATATGAGAGACAACGGCTTCAAAGTGATTATCGGTCAGGCTAAGCGATTCAAGGCCGACTGGGACCGCGCAGTCAAGGACGGCTGGAAGCCGGGCAAGACGCTCTTCGACATCGAAGAGGCCGCACGGCGGGGGACAATCATCCAGATGCTCGTTTCAGACGCCGCACAGAAGGCGATCTGGCCGGCGATTAAAAAGTGCCTCAATCCGGGCGATGCGCTGTACTTTTCGCACGGGTTCTCCATCGTCTATAAGGACCAGACGAAGATCATCCCGCCTAAAGACGTCGATGTGATTATGGTCGCGCCGAAAGGCTCGGGCACTTCGGTCCGGCGGAATTTCCTGTCCGGCGCGGGGATAAACTCCAGTTTCGCCGTCGAGCAGGACGCCACCGGCAAGGCCCGCCAGCGGTGTATCGCCATCGGCATCGCCGTCGGCAGCGGCTATCTGTTCCCCACGACCTTCCAGAAGGAGGTCTTCAGCGACCTGACAGGCGAGCGCGGCGTGCTGATGGGCGCACTTGCGGGCATCATGGAGGCCCAGTACGACACGCTGCGCAAGCACGGCCACAGCCCGTCCGAGGCCTTCAACGAAACCGTCGAGGAACTGACACAAAGCCTCATCCGCCTGGTC
>DAOVFI010000459.1 GCA_030673005.1 Planctomycetales bacterium | reverse complement strand
GGCGATCTCCGTGTCGAAGACGGTCTTGTTATCCGGGCTGCCGGTGTTGGTGTTGAGAGTTACCGTTTCCGTCTGGTTCGGGTCGCTGGGGTTTATCAGCGTTATGCTCAGCGACTTGAGTGTGTTCTTGTAGCCGGTATCCCAGGACTTGACGGCATATCTCCCGTAACCGCCGGCGGTGGGTTTTCTGCTCCAGGCGGCCTGGTTGTCGCTGCCGGCCTTGACGAACCACTTGGTCGGCACGTCCATTATGCCTATGTCAACGCCCTGCGGGCGGACGGGTACGCCGCTTGCGTTGGCGTAGTCCCCCGACGAACCCCAGAGGATGCCGCCCTCGTCGGAGTAGGCCGTCCTGTTGGTCAATCCCAGTCCCGATGTTATGGAAACAGGCAGGATACCGTAGTTTCGACCGCCTTTGGTGCTTCCGCCCTGGCTATTGTAGGTGGCGATGGGGAACCAGGACTGGTTCGCAGCCACCTGAACGGCCTGGAATGTCAACATCTCGCCAAGCCCGCCGCCGGAGCCGATGCCCCTGTAATTGGCGAGCCAGTGAGTGGCCGGGGGGGCGCTGTTGAAGTCGGTCCAACCTTTGGCCAACTGATCAACATAAGGAGGCCCGCCGGGATTGTAACCATAGACGCCGTCGTCGTTAACGTCGATGTAATCATTGGTGGCGCCGGGGGCCTGGAAGAAACTCTCGAACAGGGTCGCCCCGCCGATATTGACCTGAACAATATCCGGGTCCCACGGCGGGTCCGCCGCAGGTGCAGCCGCGCCGCCGACTAGGAGGGCGAATGCAACAATCAGGCCGGTGAACGCATTTTTCTTAGTTGTGGAAATTATCATTGGTCTTTCCCTTCTTTTTAAGTTTGCGTTTCTGTGATAAATCTATTTTCCCTGGAATGCTTTCCTGTTGACTGCTCCTCACACCATTTGCTGTTTGACCTTCCCCTTTTTTGCCTCCTTGGTTAACTTTCTTACATTGATTTCCTGTCGGATCGACTGTCCGCCCCTCCCGAACGCTTATGTCAAAACCGCCTGCGACTGCACAGCCGGTGGGCTAGCGACGAACGTCGTTTTTTCCCGTGATACTGTAGAACTTATCTCCCCATTCGCGTTTCTCGATGGTCTCATATACATGCTTGCTTTCAACATGTCCGTCGCAGTAGAGGAAGTTCGCAAGGCCGCCCATGTACTTGCCATTGACCTTCAGGTCTCCTCCCACATGGTGCCGGCCTACGGCATTAACCTCCATGTTGCTTGCAATCAGACCGGTCTTGTTCGCGATAGCATCGGCGCTCATCAGGTCGTCGGCATCGGGATAAATAAATCCCGTGCGGTGCGGCGCGTCGCTATACACGTCACTTGTCGCCAGGCTGATATGGCAGAACGGCTGGATGGGACGATGGCTCTTGACCAGCAGGCCACCGTTTTTAGATATTGCCACTGCCTTCCAGTTGTTGTTGAACTCGGTTATGAGTATGGTTGCCGAAGATCTTCGGATTTCGTCAGGCCTGACAAGCCGGTTGACCCGCGGACCCCCATAAGCCAGGCCCGTCGTGAATTTGTTTCGCGGGATGATGGCGGCGTTGGCAGTGAAAGCCACTCGTGAAGGCTGCCGGTCAACGTAGCTATTAGGACTTGTGTTGCCCCGGTCGTCCACCTGTCCGTGTTCCCAGTCGGCACTGTCGGAGCCTGGATTTGTCCTGGGCGCTCCGCCCCTGGCCATGGACGGGCAGGAGAAAGCGTCTTCGTGATAGCCCGAACCTAAAACCATTTGTGACCAGTGCATGTACCCACGGGGCTTGCTCGTGTCCTGCTCGCCCCGTCCGGTACCCCAATTCCCGTTGGATCGGGGATAAACATAAGAAGGTGGGTAGCGGTCATACATCGTTACGTACACTGCGATCATTGAGCCAACCCCGCGCATATTGGCCGCGCAGACCGTCCGCCGCGCCAGCTGCTTTGCCGAAGTGAGGCTCGGTAGCAGGATGCTGATCAGCAGAGCAATGATCGCCACAACTACAAGCAGTTCGACCAGGGTGAAACCCTTGCTCAAAATATGCTTGATCTTCCCGTTGGTCCGTCTCATTTGATTGCTCCTTTCGTTTCCTTTTCCCATGACTTCCAATGACATCCGCGTTCCGGCGGCGGTCGATGGAATTTTTTCCATGTGCACGCCTTTGAACCACCGGACCGTGCCGGCCGCCCATTGCGTCCGGCACAACCTGATCTTTGCATACG
>DAOVFI010000758.1 GCA_030673005.1 Planctomycetales bacterium | reverse complement strand
GGCAATGCCGCGGGCCTGGTCTTCGGTTTCCTCTCGCATGAGATGGATAATTTCCGAGGCGGGGATAATGTCGTGGTCCGTCTGCGTGAAAGCCCACAAATAATCGGGGGTGATGAGGCGCGTACCGGTCGGTTTTTTCAGAAACCAATAGTGGGTCGGACGGCCCCACGTGTCCATCTGCACGCCGTTCACGATTGCCCCGCCGCCCTTCAGCTCTTTTGTGAGGCGGTAATCGAGCAGCATCGGATTAATCGCTTTGAGGGAAAAAGCGAAGGGATTCTGAGGATAGTTGTGGCCGGGGAGTATCCGTATCAGCGCCTCTCCGTCCCGCCAAACCGAGCGGACGGCGAGGTTGCAATGATCCCGAAAGGTACGCTTGCCCGCGGCGTCGCAGTAGTACGGGCTCCGCCCCCAAGCGTTGAACGCAGCGCGCAATTCGTCGGCGGCCCCCTGGTCGACCGTCCCATTCGGGTCCATCGGCGTAGGCACGAAACGGAACCCGGCAGCGCCAACCGTGTTCACCTGCGCGAGCCGGAGCAATCGCAAAACATAGGGATTGTTTTTCGCGGCTTCGCGGCAGCGGCCGACAATTACCGGAAACTGCGTGGCAACGGTGCGGGGAGAATATCCGCCGGCCTGTTTCCAGTCGGCGTAAAGTCGGCCCGTGTCGGCACCGTCGTAATCTCGCAGGACGCGGACAGAGGTTTTCCGTGGTCGTCTGACCGGTCGCCGAAGCGCGCGGCGGATAGTCGAAAATAAGCCCATTACCGAAACCTCACGTGTATAGCGCGGCGGTTGGATGTCCCGAGCAAGGCCGCTGCGTGGTCCATTTCCGCCTGTACGCGGTCGTGATACACGCCCTCCCAGTCTGCCAACTCGGCCGGTCGCATGTAGGATAGCTGCACGTCGCCGAGGCTTACGGTAAGTTGGTCGTCGGAAGCGCGCCCCTCGATGACGGCACGGATGGCGGCGAGGACTTTCTGTGCGTGGCTGATAAGTGCCGGGTTCGGCAGGACCGCGAGCTCGCCGGAATCGGCCTT
>DAOVFI010000644.1 GCA_030673005.1 Planctomycetales bacterium | reverse complement strand
TTTCTTGTACCCGGCCCGCTTGGAATCGAACAGCACCTCGCCGCCGTCTTTCAGGACGAACGCGCAAATCCTAGTCTTGCCGTGCATCCCCTGCTGGTTCACGAAATCCACCGGAACGATTTCGAGCCAGGGCTTGTTCGCGTGCATAGTGTAATTTGTTACCACGTTATCCGCCTTGCCCCTCCTCGTGCTCAGTCCCGCATGCTCCACGACCATCTTGTCCGGCGTGTTCACCAGTATTTTGGTGTACGTGGTTCCCATCCCGAAGCACCTTCTGCCTATGTCGTTGACCTTGTATATCTCGTTGCCGGCCAGTCCGCCGGTTTCGAGCCTGGCGGCGTAATCGACGCTGTCTTCCTTGTTGGTAAAAAGGAACAACTGGCTGTACTTGTTTTGGATGATGGGGTCGCCCCTGAAGGTATAATCAGTTACGCCGTAGGGCACCTGCGTCCACTTGTCCCTGTCGGCCATTGCGTGGCGGAGCGGGCCTTTCATCAGGTATTTCTTGTTCGTGTCCCAGATAATCACGTCGCCGAGTTTTCCGGTCGTGAAAGACTGCTGCTTGCTTTGGGAGACGTTCTCGGCCATATCGACGCTTGCGACTACATAATAATAGGTGGTCTTCGGCTTCAGTCCGGTCAGTGCGACACTGTGCGACTTGGTGTAGGACGCATCACCAGCCGTCATGGTGTATTTACCTGAGGCCGTGCCGAATTTGACCGTGCTGCCGGCTGGCTCGTCGGTCGTCCAGACGATCTCCGTGGTGAGACTCGCAAGGTTCGCCGTCTTTACAGCCGAGACGGACGGGGCGGTCGTGTCGGGCGCCAACTTGAAATTCACGATCGAGTCTTCCCTGGCCTCGACTTCCAGGTTGCGCTTGGCCTTTCGCTGGAAGCCCTTCTTTATGGCTACAACGCGATAGACGCCTTCGGGTACTTCGGGCAGGTTGAATCTGCCTTTATCGTCTGTTTTAGTCGAGAACAGTCCGACTTTTACGGTCGCTCCGGCGATGGGTTTCCGATTGGTGTCGCGCACCAGGCCTTCGACGCCGCCCTTTGCGCTGCCTTTGACGAAGTGTTTGAGAATTTCGTCGCCCGACAGCGCGCGTGAATAGATGGCGGCCTCGTCTATGAGTCCCTTGAATGGCTGGAACCATTTGTCCCGCCCGTACCAGGCCCCGATGTGGAGGTTTGCCTTTGAGGCAAAGATCTTCGCGGGCGCGTCGGCGACGACGCGGTTCAGTTCGCCGTTGATATAGATTTTCATCTTCAGGCCGTCGGACGTTACCGCCAGGTGCGTCCACTTGTTGGCGCGGACGCCCTTTAAGGAACTCATCCATTTCCCGCCCGAACCGGTATCGGAGAGGGCGAAATTCACCCTGTCCTTTGTCGGGTCGATGTCCATTT
>DAOVFI010000297.1 GCA_030673005.1 Planctomycetales bacterium | reverse complement strand
TCGCCATCTCGAGCGCAGAGTGCGCCGGGGAGGAAACGTCGGCGATCTCGCCGAATCGCCCGACGGCCGTCTTGATAAGTTCGATGGCGTTGGCGGTCGCCTCGGTCAGATTGCCGATGATTTCCTTGAGAAGTTCGTGTTTATCCAGGTCGGTCGGGTGAGGTCGCCAGCAGTCGTAATCGCTTGGCAGGGCGACCAGTGCGTAGGCTATCTCGGCCTCGCGTGCGAGTTTGGCCTCGGGCATGACCGTCATGCCGATCAGGTCGCCGCCCCATGAACGGTGCATCTCGCTTTCGGCCCTGGTCGAAAAAGCCGGACCTTCCATGCAGACGTAAGTCCCGCCGTCATGGACCTTTGTACGGACATTGCCGGCGCAATCTAACAGGTGTTTCCGCAAAACCGGACAGAACGGTGAAGCAAACTCGACGTGTGCGGCCAGACCTTCATCGAAAAACGTAGGCTTGCGGAGGTAAGTCCTGTCGATTATCTGGTCGGGAATCACCAGGTCCTTGGGACGGATTTCCTCGCGCAGCGAACCGACCGCGCCCGAAGCGATAACGTGCGTACAACCAATCTTCTTCAGCGCGAATATATTTGCTCGATAAGGCACTTTCGACGGAGAAATCAGGTGTCCGGGACCGTGACGATTGAGAAGAGCGACGGTGAGACCCTGCCATTCGGTTTCGACAATGACGTTGGAGGGTGTTCCGAACGGCGTGCTTACATCAACGGGTTTACCGCCGGCTTCGGCACAGATTGCGTCGCCCAGCCCGCTGCCGCCGATGATCCCGATCTTCACATCTGACATACCTTGTTCTCCTGATTGTTGCGGTCCGGTCGGACCATCTTACTGCGATAGATAGTAGGCCGGGACGAAGCGACTCGTGCTACGTAGCGAACTACTTCGCAGAGTAGCAAGCGCAGTCCCGGCACCTCTGCTATAGACAAGTCGCCGGGACTGCGCTTCGCTCCGTCCCGGCCTACCGACTACCGATTCTTTCGTCCGGAGCATCGTATCGACATGCAGTCCCGAAGGCAAGAAACCGCCTATTTCGAGCCGGGCTGGTAGAGTTCCCGAAGTGTCGCATCCAGGTTTCGGAAAGGAACTGATTTGACTCTCGGCCTGTCCAGTTTTCCGGTAACACGCACGGTCATTAACTGGCTGGCGATGCCCGCCAGCATCTCGCTCAGCGCCGAAAGTCGCGGTAATTTCCTCGGCGGGCCTGTTAGAAATGTCAGATTCAGTTTTTCGGTCTTCATATCCATCGTGCCGGCGCCGAGCATCGACAAGGTCGAACCGTGAAGGTATATCTCCTGAAATACCAGGGTGTCGCCGTGGAGGTAGTAATCGACCTGACCTGTGTGAAATGCCGACTTGCCGGGCAGAGTTAGATTTATTACATGCAGGAAGCCTAAAAATACCGGAAGTTTATAGAGTTTTGCCTGGCTTATTTGTAAGCGACCGGTGGCCCGGCGGGACGCCCTGTCACCTACGACGGCGGTCATCTGAATGTTGCCCGTGATCAGACCCCGTATGTCGCGGCGTCGTTTTTTATCGTTTGCTTCGGAATTGAGGAACTTCGCCAGGTCGATGTTCTCCATCGACAGGTTCAGCCCGTACCGTCTCGGCCTGGCCAGTCGAACCTCGACAAATCCCGCTACACGCCCGCCGAAAACCTGCGCTGAAATCCTGTCAATTCGCAACGTCGGCGATTTGGCGGTCTTGTGCAGGTGTCCGGTTATATTGCTCAATCGGCGCGGTCCAACCATAAGTGTATCCAGAAACACATCCGCTTCGGCGGTGAGTTTTTCAGTCGGTCCCCGGCAGCCCATCCTGCCTTCAATCCGGCCGGTTATCTGCTTGGTGCCCATTCCGAGATCCATGGTTGCGTTGTTAAATGTAACTTTCCCCATCAATCGCCACTCAAAGCGGTCTTTCGCCCCTCTCGCCGGTTGTCGAATTTGCAGGCTCTTCAGCGATAATCCAATCGTGCCTTTCGGGGTTTTCGGTTTGTTCAGGCGAAGATGCAAGGCCTGGACCAGTCCTTGCGGCAGCGCTGAAAGTAACTGTCGGTCCAGTTTGATTGCGCTGGTTTCGACGCTCAGGTCAGCCTTTGTTCCACCGGCGCCGGTGGTTATCTGTCCGTCCAGGACGATGTCGGCCTCACCCTTACTGGTCTTACATCGCAGCGACTTCAGGGTTATCGCGCCCGGTTCGATAATCACCTTTCCTTGTTTCTTTTCCGACAACACCTGCAACTTCTTTTCCGAAGGTATCCGCAACGGGTAGGGAAAATGCCGATAAGTAATCGTCATATCGCGGGGCAGCACGACCAGGCGGTAATCTGTCGCCAGACGGGTGGCGCCGGCATTCGTTGCTGTTGTGGTAGTAGTGCGTCCGGTCCGGCCGGGCTCGCGCAGTGTCATTGTAATGTCGGCAGCGCCGGTCGGTTTCAGTAAATCCCATCCCCGTCGCGCATCGGCCGGGAGGGCGTCGTAAAGGGCCGGGTCCAGCACCAGGTTCGTCGCTTTTATCAGAAGGTTCGTACCACGACCGTCCTCCTTGAGCGAGATTCTTCCGCCAATTTCGATATTTGTCTTTCCATGCCCTCCCACGAGACGTTTTACAGCCACCTCTTTTGAGGTGATTTTCACCTCCCCGTCGGCCTTCTCGATTTGGTAGGGAAAGCGACTGTGCCTGATACCAGCGTTTTTCAAGGCCACGGAAATATCGCAGTTGACCGGGCCTCCGTTTTCGCTCCAGATAACCGCCTTTTTAACATCAGCGCTACCGCTCAATCCGCAGGAAACATACGCCTTCCGTGCGTCGTCCGAAAGGGCGCGAGCGAGGCGTTCGTCTAAAGGCAAGTCGCTGGCATTGAGGCAAATCCTGAAGTCGTTCTGCTTTTTGCCGTGGCTCACCTTGCCGTTAATTCGACAGTGCATGTCCCCGGCGAACCCGCTGACAGAGCGGATCAGAACGTGCTCGTGAGTAAATACTACTGTTCCGTCAACTTTTTCCAACCGGTACGGAAAACTCGCGTATTCAAACGATGTTTCACCTTCAAGGTCAATCGTCAGGTTGATTACAGGCGCCTTTGATTCACTGCCGGATTGTGCCTGAACGGTAATTTTAGCCTGCCCTCGCGGGGACAATTCATCCCACACTTTACGCAACTTCTGCGGCAGGGCGTTACGAACCTCGGGAGTGAACGGCAGATCTTCGGCAACTACACTGATGTCGTAATCGGGACGATCCATCGGACCTGCTATCCGGCCTGATAAGTCTATCCGGGCCAGGCCGTATCGGCCGTGAAGGCCCATAGACTGAACGGTGTTTTCAGCCAGTTTAATCGACCCGGAGATACGTGTAATGCGAATCGGGCAATGCGGAAGAGTGAAAGATACGTCCTTCAGTTTTACCGTGCCGCCGACCTTTATTACCTGTCCCTGCTTTTCACGATAAATCGTCAAGTCTGCATCGAGAAGCCCGGCCGGTTTGATCTTCTTGTGGAACTTCGCAAACGTATTCAGCAACACTATCAGGTCGGGAGCGGAAGAACCGTCCTTCTTCTTGTCTAATTCCTCATATTTCTTCTCCCACAACCTTATAAGATCTTCCCCGAAAGGCAGGTCCATGTCGGTAACCGTAAGATGCGTGGAGAAGTCGCTGTCGGGATCGTATCCGTCGTATCGACCGCTTAGAGTGAAACCGGCGCCACCGCTAT
>DAOVFI010000611.1 GCA_030673005.1 Planctomycetales bacterium | reverse complement strand
AAAAGTAAGTCTCGTCGGACCATTCACAGAACACACGGTGATTCCCGCCGCTCTGGACGATCTTTCCCGTAGCACTGTTGGCCACATACTCTTTCCAATTTACTTGAAAATCCATCCCGTCGCCGATGTGCAGAGCCCCTTCCGGAGTGATGCCTTCCACCTCCACCCAGGCAGTCTGGACGCCGGTACCCGACATGACATTGCAATACCCCCTGTTGGTCAAGGCGATGTAGGCGGTGTCGTCGGCACCTGGAACGGCACCTTCCCACCAGTTGGCCGGGTTGCCCCATTGTGTGGTCGGGTCGGATGGATCGGTGGCCGTGTTGCCGCCGGTTCCGGCCCCTTGCCAGTGATAGTCGTCTGCTTCAGCGGATGGCGCTAACAATGCAAGAATTGCTAAAAAACAAATGGCTTCCGTAAATACTCGTGTTCCTGTCATTATGTTCCTCCTTGTCTGTGTTGTGCCATGCCTGGGTACGCCTGACCCCTGTCTCTTGCAGGTAATTCAATCAGACGGGCAGGCCGACCCAACTACGGCATTTTACACGAAAATGCCCGAAGCGTCAATCAGGATTTACATATCTGGAGCCGGTTGCGTTGTCGTCCGTGATCAGTCGCCAAGACGGAAATCTGTATAAGATAAACAGCATGGGCGAGACCTACCTGCCGGTAGGCAGGCGCCCATGCCACGTTCAGGCGACAACGCAACCGGCTCGCATATCTGTCATCCTAAAGTAGAAGAAGTGCATTGGTTGTTTTTGCCTGGCAGGCAGGCACATCCTGACGCTTGGAAACGGATCATTTTTTAGGGATGTTGATTCCGTATTTTTTGATGCGGTATCTGAGGTTGTCCCGGCTGATGCCGAGTGACTTTGCAGTGCGGGTCTGATTTCCGTTGTTTTCGCGCAGCGACTTGATAATCAAGGTCTTTTCCATATTCGCCAGGGCGCTGCCGTCGCTTGAGGATTCGGGCGTATCTGTTTCGGTGCGACCCTCCCGGACGGCGTCGGTCGGGCCGTGCCCGGCCTGGTCGGCGATCTCGGCGGGAAGTTGAGGCAGGTCGATGACGCCCTCGTCGGACAGCAGACACGCCCGCTCCAGGATGTTCTGGAGTTCGCGGATGTTGCCCGGCCAGTCGTAGTGAACCAGCGCCTGCATTGCCCGGCCGGAAACAGCAGGACGGGCGGTCTTGACTTCGGCGGCGAGGACGGCGACGAAATGCTCGACCAGTTCGGGGATGTCTTCGCGCCGGCGGCGCAGCGGCGGCATCGTGATGGGAAAGACATTCAGGCGATAGTACAGGTCGTCGCGGAACCGGCCCTCGCGGCGGTCGGCGTCAAGGTCGCGGTTGCTTGCGGCGATGACGCGAACGTCGCATCCGATCGTCCTTGTCCCGCCGACGCGGACGAACTCTTTCTCCTGGAGCACGCGGAGGAGTTTGACCTGCACGGCAGAGGATACTTCGCCTATCTCGTCGAGGAACAGCGTTCCCTCGTCGGCCAG
>DAOVFI010000731.1 GCA_030673005.1 Planctomycetales bacterium | reverse complement strand
TTGAGGCGATCCATCCTGTTGGCCAATTCTGTCAGATAATTCGTGAAGACCTCTTCATCCAACGGCTGGTCGAACCTCACGCTCCGCAGCCAACGCATGTGTCGTTCGGTCCAATGCCGCCCGTCGTGATAAATCATCCCCCGACGCAGCAGGAACTTGGATACCTGGTGCCGGATACGAAGCAGGTCACGCCCGGCCGCCTCACGGCAACGACATAAATCACGAACCGATTCTTCCTGCTCATTCGGCGGATGAACTTCCGTCAACAGACCTGCCCGAAGCAACTCCGCCAGCTTCCTGGCATCACGCCGATCTGTCTTGATACGCTGGCCGGGCTTGATCGGAATCAAAGACGGCGCGATGACCATGCACCCGACGCCTTCTGCCTCTATCTGACGCTTCAGTGCAAAGCCACAGACACCGGCCTCGTAGCAAAACACAATCTCTCCTGATGCCTGCTTCTTGACTTGCCGTATCATTCGCTTGATGTCCCGTTGCTGGTTTTTGACTACCCACTCTTGGGGCGAATCGCTGTCTGGCAACAGCATTGTTACTTTGTGCTCATTTTTGTGTGCGTCAAGGCCTACGTATGTGGTAGAATTTTTCATGACCGGCTCCTTGCTGTCGTATGCGGCTCTGGCGCCGCAGGGTGTTAATCCGCGATCGCCGGTGGGACCATCCCGCCGTTGTCGCGTCTCTTTGAGACCACGACTCTACGACCACGGAGCCGGTCGTTCCATACTGTCTAAGTACACGCTCAACTCGCTTTGGACGTGAGGCCTGCCCCAGATTCGCTCGACGGCGGCGTAGTTTCTTTCGCTGTCCCCGCCGCGAAGGCGGGCGAACTCGCCCGACTGGAAACGCAGGTGCATGCACAGGCCGACAAGAACGGCCAGGCCGCCCAGAACCTTCAGCACGTTCGACAGCGTACCGGTAATCAGCCCGACCCAGTTGTCCGGCCTCTCCTGCCGGCGTCGGCGAAGCCAGCGGACGAAACTTACCAATACAACCGTCGCAACCAGAACGGCCAGTGCCGCTGTCAAAATGGTCAAAAGGGGCTTGGAATGAAATCTGTAGATAAACTGCGAGAGGTAAGAAAACATAAAACACCCCGG
>DAOVFI010000215.1 GCA_030673005.1 Planctomycetales bacterium | reverse complement strand
CCGGGCGCGCCGGGCCGTCGAAGGCGTGTCCGAATAGCGTAAGAAAGGCGAATTCACACCCTATTCCCCGGAGGATAAGGATAAGGAGAAAAAGAAATGATGCTACATCGAGCGACTTTGACTATAATGCTCGGCGAATTCACACCGCAAGTGCAACGTTGACTGAATACAAGTTCCATGAACGACCCGTTGCACTTACGGTGTGAATTCGCCATATTATGCTTGACGGAAGAAACTGGCAGGAGACTCTCGCCTCCCCGCTGGACGAACTAATGATAGCCCGGCTTCGGCGATGGTCAAATCGGGGATGTCCTTTGGGCAACGATTCGTTTATAAGTAAGATGGAGCATCTGGTGGGCCGGCGATTGCGTCCCCTGCCAGTCGGTCGGCCAAAAAAACCGAAAAACAGGAAAAGAAAAGGGAAAAAAATGAGAAATAAGTAACCGTCCCGGTTTCGTTGATCTTTGCAAACAGCTGAACTGTTACAATCCTTTTTTTCACTTCCAAAGGGGTTGTTAAAGCCTTGCGTCGGCGTTGTCGATGTAACTATCGGTCGCGGCTGTACGTGCGAAATGGTTCTTCTGGCGGAAAAACGCAGGTTGCTCTGGTTCGGTCCGGGTGAGATGCCCGCGAACGTCTCTGCCGCGGTTGAAGGCGGATGGGACATCGCTACATGCGCTCATTCCGGGGCCGTTACCCGGCAACTCGACCAGGCAGAGATAGTTCTGATCGCCCCGCCGGACGAAGGACAGTTTGGCGCACGGCAGTTGTCTGAACTGCTGGACCGGGTCGATCAGACCGGGGCGGTGGCGGTCGTGCTGGCGCCGGAGGGACCGGCCGGGGAAAACCTCCTGGCTCGCCGTCGCGGTCAGTTTATAGTTGTCGATGCCGATGCAAACCCGTCTGAAATATCCGCCCGTATCGAATCGGCCGCCGCCCTCCAGCCGGTCATCAGGCATCTCCGGTCCGATTTGGCAGCCGTGCGCGGTTTCGGCGAGCGGGTCGCCGGCAACATTGAAGAACTCGACGAGGAGATGCGTCTTGCGGCCCGGCTTCAGCGGGAATTCCTGCCCAGTCCGCTTCCGGCGGTCGGTCCGGTGCGCTTCGCCACAATGTTCCGCCCGGTCGGTTGGGTCAGCGGTGATATCTACGACGTCTTCCGCCTGGACGAGACTCATATAGGTTTTTACGTCGCCGATGTCGTCGGTCACGGCCTGCCGGCGGCTCTGCTGACCATGTTCGTCAAGAAGTCGCTCCAAACCAAACATATTTCGGCAAATCGCTACGAGATCATCCCCCCGCACGAGGCGCTCGAACGTCTCAACGACGACATCTACCGGCAGAACCTCAGTTCGTGCCCGTTCTGTACCGCCGTCTATGGGATCATCGACACCGAGACGCTCCTGCTGCGTTATGCCTGCGGCGGACATCCCAGCCCGTTATTGTTTGACACCGCTTCGGCCGTCGAGCGTCTCAAGGCCGCCGGACCGCTGATGGGCGTCTTCGGCAACGAGACCTTCGACGAACGGGAGATTCGCCTCAATCGCGGACACCGGTTGGTTATATTTTCCGACGGCGCTGAAGATATGCTCCATTCCGGCCTTTCCGTCTCCGGCGAATCGCCCCTGGTGTCCGCCCTTCAGAATCTCCGTCACCTTCCCGCCGAAGAGATGGTTCTGCAACTGTCGGCCCATATCGACGAGCATCGCTCACCCGACCGGCGAGAAGACGACGTTACCGTACTGGTAATGGATATTGTGGACTGAAGCCCCTCGTCCCTAATCCCTATTCCCTATTCCCTCTCCGTTATATTTCTTGACATGGAGCGGTTGTTGGGCAAGACTGCCGTTTTGTCTGGCAATATGTCCGTGAAGGCGGCAGCGTATGGGAAAGAAACATCGGCAAAACAGTGCGGCGCCTTTTGTGGCCGGGATACTGGCGTGGTTGATCCCCGGAGCCGGACACGTCTATCTCAGACGTACGCTCAGGGGCGTCATTCTCTGCCTGTGCATTAACGGGTTGTTCTGGTCGGGCGTTTTGATCGGCGGTGTTTTTACTGTCGAGCCGGTGCGCCGACCCTGGTGGTTCCTCGCCCAGATATGTACGGGCATTTCGGGGGGTGCGGCGTGGTATCGCCAGGAACGATTCAGCCAATGGGTAGCCGAAAAGGCCGGGCTTGACAGCCCGCCGGGCAAGCCGGTCAACGAGGCCGGACTCGAGCGGAGCAAAGCCTACGAGCAGGTCCTGGTTGAGAATAATCTGCACCTGGTTTATCACACCGAACCTGTCGCCAGGACTTACACCGGTATCGCCGGCATGTTGAACCTGTTGTGTATCTTCGACGCAGTCATGCTGGCGCTTCTCGGTCGGACCGGCGAGTCGCCTTCCGGTCGGACCAAACAGGACGAGGAGCACCAGACGTGAGTGACTGGCGACCGTTTGTAAATCCGATACAGATGGGGCGGGATTCGCTGTGGCTGGTCGTTCCGCTGTGTATAGTGCTGGCCGTAGTGTACAAGACCATCCGCATCCGCAACCTGCGCAGACTACCACTGCAAATCCTCAGCCTCTGGGTCTATATCCTGGTCGGCCTGGCGGTTCTGGCCTTTGCATTTTTCCTGCTGCTGGAATACTTCGCCTGATAATCTTTCGAGGCATCAGGACTCCGGTCAGTCGATGTCGTACATTACCGCCTTTGGGGTGCGCAGGAAGCGGGCGGCATGTCAAGTAAATGCCGCCCGTTCCGCTCAATCGCCTCTTGTCTCGTCCATCAAATCACATCGCCGCCCGGCGACGTCTAAGCAACATTAATCCCGCTCCCAGCACCAGCAGCGTCAGGCTGGCCGGTTCGGGAATATACTCTATTTGAACCTGGGCGATGTAGATGCGGTTATCCGGGAAATATATCCGACCGTTGACCGGATCGTCATAGTATATCTGCCCTTCCTCGGGGAGCCTGTTCAGATCGACACCGAAAATAATGGCCCTGGGTTGCACCTGCGGACTGGTGTCGGAGCCGTAGGCGGTCCCGTCGGAGTCGCCGAAGTCCCAGAAAGTAATTTGGGAGACGGTGGCCAGGGTTTCTTCCGATATATCGATGCGGATTACCTGCTGGTCGCCCCAGGTGCCTCCATTCAGGTCCGGTACGTATTCTTCCTGTCCGGCCAGGCCCGCGATAACGCCGCCGTCGGTGGCGCCGTCGTGATACTCGGACCGTTCCTTGAAAGCATCTTTATAGACATAAGAGGTTCCGTCGTGCTCGGTCAGGTTGTTCCTGATCCACTCGGGATGTTTGTCTCGAACGAGAACGTTGCTGTTGTCCAGCAAGGCCGGATCATACTCGCGGACCTCCATCGACAAGACCAGTTTGTCCAGATAGTCCTGTCTTCCGGCGGCGTCAAGGTGAGGGAAATTCGCCCTGATCCGTTCCAGGTTGGCGTCCATGTTATATTCCATGTTGTTCTCGTCCCACTGGGCGGGATGGAACTGCCCGTTGGAACTTGCAAAGTCCCTGGCGTCGATGGTGAAACTCGGATGTAAGCCGATGTCGTTGCTCATGGAGATTTCCGGGTTGGAGTAACTGTTTTTCGGATTTAAGTGGTCTTGCCCGTTCCATTCGTCCACGTTCACCAGGCCCGTATCGTCCAGTCCTCTGCCGTGATGGATAAAGATATCCATTTCCACCTTTCCGGCGAGGTTCTGGGTATTGTTGCCGCTGTTGATAGGCCAGGGTTTCTGGTGAGTAACCCAACCCAGCGCCCATCCGTTGCGGTTTTCGTGGCGATCCTTGACGATGGTCTGCGGGTCGCCGGCGGGCAGATACGTTGCGTTATATCCGCCCTTCCAGTTGTTGTTGTCGAACTGGCTGTAGGTCATGTAGAAATTGATGCCGTCTTCGTCCCTTTGAAGCCAGTAGTCATCCAGTCCGCTGCCGTTGTGCGAGGCGTAGTTAATCGGGCCTGAGGTCTTGTCGTGACCGGAGGGATAATTATAGTTGCCTTCGTACGGACCCTGGCTGTAGTTGTGCTGCGAATGGCTCGACGCCGGGGTCCACCAGTTCCTGAAGGTTTCGATTCGCGTGTCGCCCGGGTTCAGGATCCCGTCGAGTTTGCTGTCGTTGAAGATATGCCACGTCTTGACGTAGCCGGTCCGCAGCGACCTGAACGTCGTGTCCGGTATCGGTTCAACCGGCGCCGCCAGGGCCGTCAGGGGCAAAATCAGGGTCAGAGCAATAATCACAACGAGGAACTTACCGAGCCGTAAGTCTTTCATTCGAGCATCTCCTACCAAGGCGAATTTACACTACGAGCACTTCAACGAAACGATTCGACGATCCCTCACGAGCACAAGTCCATCCATGGCAAGTGGTTTAGAAGGGGCGACATACTAAAACCCCTCTTAAATTGTTTCCCTCTCCTCCTGAACATTCCTCTTTCCTCATTAACTATTCTATGCGAAAAACACGAATCTGTCAATGTGAAAAGACGGAAGAATTCAGGCTTTTTTTACCTGGTATTTTGCGAAAAGGGGGGCAAAAAATCTATTGCCGTTACAGGAGTCTATCGTCACCGGCGGCGAGTTTGCTTATTTGAAATAATCGGCCGCATTTTTAAAGACGGTCAGTCCGTCGGCTCGATTAATCCGTTCGCGGGTCCAGGCGGGATGCTGGGTGGTATCGACGAACCGTTCCGGGTGCGGCATCAGTCCGAAGATGCGTCCCGTATGGTCGCAGAGGCCGGCGATGTCGTCGATACTTCCGTTGGGGTTGTCGCCGTCGTAACGTACTGCCGCCTGGCCGGCGTCGCGGATGCGGTCGAGGACGGCTGCGTCGGAGGTTACGAACTTGCCTTCGCCGTGAGCGATTGGCAGTGAAATTTTTTCGCCCTTGGTCAGGAAGACGCACTTGTCGCTGTCGGCGCGGAGATTGACCCAGCGATCCACGAACGTGCCGCAGTCGTTCCAGGTCAGCGT
>DAOVFI010000560.1 GCA_030673005.1 Planctomycetales bacterium | reverse complement strand
TTCAATGATTCGTCAAGCCCCAGCCCCCATCGGCGGACCGCTCCGGCCCCTTCGAGCGCCGAGGCGATGATTGCGAAGTCTTCCCCGCTTGCTCCGCCGCCGGGATGTGCCCTGCCAAGGTGTTCGCGGATGTCGGTTATCCCGCCGAACGGCGGCGGTCCGGCGTCAAGCAGAGCGCGAACCATCTGCGAGGTTTCTTCGAGCCACCGGCGGACGGTCTCAGGCCTGCGCGACGGGTCGATGCGCTCGGCCAGGTTCCGCCCCAACGCGCATCGGCAGAAGTGGGTGAGAATCCGGCGTACCTGATCGAATTCCAGTTTGTCCAGCGTGAACGAATCCACAACAGATTCCCTGATACTTACGCAGTAATCGTATTCTACCACGCCGGCGCCGTGCGCCAACGGTTCTGTTACAACGGACCGCCGAAAAACGTGGCGCGGGCGTCTGCCTGCCGGTAGGCAAGGTCTCGCCCGTGTGTCTCACGACCGCCTGCCTGCCGGTAGGCAAGGTCTCGGTCGTGAAAATCCCTGATTCGCAGGGCCGAGACGGCCCTGCGACGCATGGGCGAGACCTACCTGCCGGTAGGCAGACGCCCATGCCACGGGCAACAATGCAACCGCCTCTTGATACATCCTTTTGTCTTGATTTTCGTCGTCGCTACGGATTAAACTCTGTTATCATCTCCGCCGGAGTGGCGGCGAGAATATTTCGCGTTACAACTATATGAAGGGGAACGAACATGATTATTGCAAGCATGATGCATGTCTGGATCATCCTGGGTATTGTTGTATTGCTGATTTTTATCGTTATCGGCATTTACAACAGCCTGGTCCAGAAGCGGATCCGCTGCCGGGAGGCGTGGAGCCAGATTGACGTGCAACTGAAGCGGCGCTATGACCTTATCCCGAATCTCGTCGAGACGGTCAAAGGCTACGCCGCCCACGAGAAGGAGACCCTCGAACGTGTCATCCAGGCCCGCAATGCGGCCATCGCCGTCGGACCCGACGACGTCAAGGGCCAGGCAAAGGCCGAGAACTTCCTGACCGGCGCACTGAAGCAGATATTCGCCTTGAGCGAGTCCTACCCCAACCTCAAGGCCAACGAGAATTTCATGCAGTTGCAGGAAGAACTGACCAGCACGGAAAACAAGATCGCCTTCGCCCGTCAGCACTACAACGATACCGCCGCCGTCTATAACACCGCCCGCGAAAAATTCCCCAACAACACCATCGCCGGGGCGTTCAACTTCCAGGAGCGGGACTACTTCGAGATCGAAGAACCCGCCGAGCGAGAAGCGCCGCAGGTAAAATTCTAGGGAATGCCGAATAATGAAGTAAAACAGAAAAAGAAGAATGTCGAATGATGAACTCTGAATTTTGAATTTCGAAGTAGAAACAGAAAAAGATGAATGCCGAATGACGAACTCTGAATTATGAATTTCGAAGTAAAACAGAAAAAGATGAATGTTGAATGATGAACGAGGAATTATGAATTCTGAAGTTGTAAATACGGCGGCAAGGACTAATGAGCCGAAAAACAGGCAATATGATATTCAGCAGCGGCTGATTGATTTCGCGGTTATGATCCTTGAAATTGCAGAATTGTTACCCAATACACGGTCGGGGAATCACATAGCCGGGCAATTGATCCGTTGCGGAACATCTCCTGCTGCAAATTACGGCGAAGCACAGGCGGCTGAATCCAGGAAAGATTTCATCCATAAGATGAGGGTTTGCCTGAAGG
>DAOVFI010000505.1 GCA_030673005.1 Planctomycetales bacterium | reverse complement strand
CGAGAGGCAGGTTCTGGGCGAAGTCGCGATCTGAGAAGGTGGCCGGCAGGAAGGTGAAGCGCGAGATCACCGCCGGAAACGTCATGTTGCTCCGGGAGCAGCGGGAGATGCTGGACAAAGGCTTCGCCTACGCTCGCGAGGGCAGGCAGTCCCAGGCCGCCGTCCAGTTCCAGGCCGCTGAAAAACTGGGCCGGAAACTCGTCACACGCGGCGAAGACGCCAGGGAACAGAGCGCCATCCTCACCAAGGCCCGCAAGGTCATTACGGCGGATGAGGTCCGACGGAAGGACGAGGCCGAGAAGGCCCGAAAGGAAATCGCCCGACTCAGGAAAGAAGGCAAATATACAAAGGCGCTGGGGAAGGCACAGTCCGTCCACCGGGATATGTCAACGAGTATCCTTTCGCAGAAGGAACTTGAAACACTGGCCGTCGAGGCGGCGAGGCAGAAGACATTGCAGCGCAGTGTCCGTGTCCTCCGGGAGCGGGTAGTCACAAAACAGGCCGAAGAGAAGCAACTCAAAGAGGCCCTGGCGCGGGCGGGAGCGGATAAAGCGGGCGTTACAACGACCGCACCGACGACTACCAGCGGATATGTTGCTGGCGGGATGGTGTACCGGCATCGACACGCCCCGAAACCCACCAAACAGGCGACTGTCGGCAAGTTGGTCGGCGGTCCGGTGTATCGGCCCGTCCCGGAAGGTAAGCCCGTCGAACTCGAAAAGAAACTCGCCGAGTTACGGGCAAAGTCCGGGGACCTGGATAAGAAGATCGGGGCGTCGCATCACAGACTTCGGCAACTCAAGCGGAAGCTTATGGATACCGAACAGGGGGGGCTTCCTGTAATTGTGAAACAGGAGCCAAGACCGGAACCAGCTGACGCTCTGGAAACAACGATACCCGCAGAAACCCGACCGCAGTTGGTGCAGAGTCTCAAGATCGATATACGGCGGGGAAATCGCATCCTGGCTAAAATCAGATTTGACCAGGCGATGGAGCAGGCCCACCTGGCCGTTCAGGCGAAGGATTTAACAAAGGCTGCCAATGAGGTTCACTACGCTCAATCCCTGCTGGCGAAAAACAAGGCTCTCCTGGACGATTCCGACTATCGCGCCAGGAAGACCGAAGGCGACAAACTGTTGAAATTCGTCAATCAGGAGAAGATGAAGCGGCAAAGGTCTCAGGTCGAGCGGCAGAGGATCGAGATCGAGGCGGACCCGCTTACGGGCGTTCGGCGGTCCCTGATACCCTGGGAGCAAACGCTTACTTATACGTACGACAGGTCGGGCAGCATTCGCCGCCGAACGGCCGAGACCGGCGAGGTCGCCGGGGATACGCTCGACGGAAAGACACGCAAGAGCCTGCGAAAGACGCTTACGGTACTGAAATGCGACAGTATCGCCCTCAAAGACGTCGTCCAGTTCCTGCGCGATGTCAGCAGTTGTAATATCAACGTTAAGTGGAACGCACTGGCGGCCGTGGGAGTTGACAAGACTTCGCAGGTTACCGTCAGTCTTAAGAACGTAACTTCCGGCAGCGCCATCCAGGCCGTCCTGGACAGCGCCGGCGGGGCCAACCGCCTGGGATTTGCCGTGGATGATAATGGCGTCGTTGTCATTTCCACGAGGGAAGACCTGTCAAAAAAGACCTTAACCCGCGTGTACGACATACGCGACCTGACCGCTCGTATCCCCGATTTCAAAGGCCCAAAGTCGTCCCTCGCCCAGCCGGGCGGGGATGACGATGACGACGATGATGATGCGTGGGGAGACGATAGTGATAGCGACGAGGAGGAATCTGGGAGGAAGGTAAAAGACATAATGGGCCTTATCCGCTCTGCCGCTGCTGCGGATACCACGGCTGATCGCTGGGGGACGACCGGGGGAATTCAGCAAAGTGGCGGGCGGATTGTCGTTACCGGCTCGACTGAGCAGCAGAAGGCGATTGAGGACTTGCTCGATAATCTTCGCAAGGCCGGCGGGCCGAGGGTGCAGATCGGCACAAAC
>DAOVFI010000171.1 GCA_030673005.1 Planctomycetales bacterium | reverse complement strand
GGATGATCCGGCGTGGTTTTTCAAAGCGTTATGGGTGAAGTTGATACCGAAGGATGGGGATGTGAGCGTGGGCGAGAAAAAGAGGATAGATGACAACTGTCAGGACACCATCAATAAACTCCAAAAAGCGGCCCAGGCTGCTCGCCGGGGAAGAGCCGCTGACTTATGAGGAGTTGACGACGATCCGGCCGGAGGAACGGGCGCAAGTGGAGGCGATGTGTCCGCACCTGTATCTGGTTCCGCGCGAGTTGGAGGCGAACCTGCTGTTTCGGGAGCAGGCGCTGGGGCACGGGCGATCGAGTAAGCGGGCGGGGGATGAGTTGTGGAATATGTGCCGGCAAGACCCGGTGTTTTTTTTCAACGTCTTTCTGTGGACGTATGCGCCTGACTATCATTCCAAGCAACCGGAGTGGCCGTTCATCACGTGGGAGTTCCAGGACGTGTTGGTTGAGCGGGTGACGCGCAACATGGGGTTGCTGCCGGACACGGCGCGGCGGGCGACGCGGATTTCCAAGGTCAGGGACATGGGGGCGTCGTGGTGTTGTGTCGGGGCGGACATGTGGGCGTGGCTGTTTTACGGCTACACATCCTTCCTGTGGACATCGCGGAAAACGGACTACGTTGACAAGACCGGCGATCCGAAGAGTTTGTTTTGGAAGGCGCGGTTTATCTTGGACCGGTTGCCGAGTTTTCTCTTGCCGCGTTACCATTACATCAAACTTCATCTTACGAATCTGGACAACGGGGCGACGATAGACGGGGAGTCCACGACTGAGGACACCGGGCGGGGCGGGCACGTCACCGGGTCGCTCAGGGACGAGCACGCGGCGGACCCGATGGGGATGCAGTCGTTGGCCGCGGGCGCGTCAACCACGCAGTCTGAGGTGTGGAACTCGACCACGCGGGGGATTGGCACGGCGTTTCACGCCTTGGGCCGCGACCCGCAAATTGAGCATATTTATCTGCACTGGACGCGGCATCCGGGGAAATGCAAGGGGCTGTATTACGACAACGAGGGCGTGGCGCAATCGCCGTGGACCAAGCGGATGGAGGCGGTGTTGCCGAACAAGGTGTTGTATGCGCAGGAGGTGGAGGGCGACGACACGCAGGCCGGCGGGCAGTATTTTGACGCGCGAGTAATTCAGCGGCACAAGGACGATCACGCGACGCCGCCGCTGGCCGTGGGCGACATGGAGTATGGGGCCGGGGAGAAGGCCGTGTTTTGCCCGGCCGGACGCGGGGCGTTCAGCGTGTGGGGCGAGTTGGATTCGGCGGGCGGGTTGCCGCGCGATTCGTATACCATCGGCATAGACGTGTCCGGCGGCGTGGGGGCAAGCGATTCAACCATGGCCATCGCGTCGAATACCACGGGCTTGAAGGTGGCGGAGTTCGCGTCGAATTATATTTTGCCGACGGAGTTTGCGGCCCTGGCTGTGGCGACCGCGCGCTGGGCGAAGAACGAGGACGGCGGCCCGGCGTTCATGGCGTGGGAGGCGAACGGGCCGGGCGGGCTGTTTGGCGAGGCGGTTCAACGTCTGGGGTTCAGTAATTATTTTTTCCAGCGGCGCGAGGACACGGTAACGCGGCGCCAATCCGACAAACCTGGCTGGTGGTCTGACGCCGACTCCAAGTTGCGGTTGATTGGCATGTATGCGCAGGCGTTGCGGGACGACACGTTTATCAACCCCTCCGAGGTGTCGCTGTATCAGTGTTTGGAATACGTGCAGGTTGGCGGCGCGATCGTTCACATGGGCAGTCTGGACAAAACCGCCAAGCATGGCGCGGGCCAGGAGCACGGCGACCGCGTGATAGCGGACGCGCTGTGTTGCATGATTACGCGGGAACGGCGCGCGCCCAAGCAAAAGACCATTGAAACCGCGCCGGCGAACAGCCTGGCCGGGCGGCGGCGGGCTTACTTGGCGGGGCACGGGGACGAGTATTTCAAATAGGCATTCCAAAGATTTCGCTTGACAAACGCAAGGCGTTGTGGTAATAGTGGAATAGGAAGAAAAAATATACCAACCTTCGGACTTGCTACCCGGAGGCCCAAAGATTACAACGGTGTCAAGGATGCGCATCCCGTCCTTGCGCCGTTTTTCTTTGGGGGTTTGGAGCGGAACCATGATAACCGACGCTGAGGACATCAAAAAACTCTGCCTGCGCATAGGCAAGTCCTTCAAGGAATTGTCCTCAATGCGCGAGATGCACACCAAGACATTAAAAGAAATCACCGGCACGGAATACCCCGACGCCAACCTGCATAGCCCCGGGCCGCGCCCGGTCCCGTTCATGGAACTCGCGCGCGCCGTGTATCTGGCGTCCTTGTCGCCGTCCAACCCGGCGGTGTCCTACAACTGCAAAGAACGCCATGTCCGGCCGGCCGCGAACGCCTTCGCCACGCACGTCGGCGAGGCGCTTGACCAGATGCGGTTTGAGGAAGAGTCCGGGGTCGCCGTCACCAACGCCATGCACAGCATGGGAATTATGAAGACCGGGATAGACGCCAGTCAGGAGGTCGCTTTCGGCGACACGATGGTTCCCGTGGGCAAGACCTACGCGCGCAGTATTACCCCGTTCCGCTGGTTCCACGACACGCAGGCCGAGCGTTGGCATGACATTCGCTTCGCCGGCCATTTCTTCAAGTTGCCGCTGGACTACATCAAGAGTTGCGGGCTGTATGAGAACACGGGCGACTTGCGGCCCGACGCCGACGAGGGGCAAGTAAAGGTAATGTCGGACGTTGACTTTATCGGCTTCCTGGAAAGCGCGTCGCAACCGGCGGCCAGCGCGGACAAGGACTTTTCCTCGCTTGAGCACATGGGCGATGTAACGCTGATGTATGTCTGGTTGCCGCGTAGCAAGCAGATTCTCACGCTTTCGCCGCACACCAAAAAACTCTTGCGGTCTGAACGCTGGCACGGCCCGGCGGGCGGCCCATTTCGGCTGCTCAGGTTCACGCGAATAACCGACCGCATTATCCCGATGCCGCCGATGGCGCTATTGCGCGACCTCAGCGAATTCGCCAACGAACTCTACAAGCGGATGCAGAATCAGGTCCGGCGCCTGAAACGGCTGGGGTTGTATCGCAACGAGGCGGACGGGTTGCGAATCAAGGCCGCGAAAGACGGGGAGTGGGTTCAGGGCGACCCGTCCAACGTCAAAGAAATCAGTGTCGGCGGGGTTGACCAGACCGTGTTGCAGACCTATCTCAAGACCGAAGATTTGATTTCCTATTTCGGGCGCAACATTGACTTACAGGGCGGGTTGTCCGCGTCCTCGCCGACCGCGACGCAGGATAAACTGCTCAAAGCCGGCGGCTCGGCCCTGATGGGTTTGATGCTTGAGCGGGTGGTCGACTTTGTGACCGGCGTGGTTTCCGACATCGGCGAATGGGAATGGACGGACGGGTTGTCCGAGTATTACATCATCCGCCGTATCGCGGGACTTGAACTGCCGATGCTGCTCACGCCGGAAATGCGCGAGGCCGACTACTACACGCTGATGATGGACGTGGTGGTTCACGGCGCGTTGGAAAAATCGCCGCAAGCGAGACTGCAGCGGCTCAGTCAGATTATCCAGGGCCTCATTCTGCCGACCCTGCCGTTGCTACAGCAGATGGGGACCACGCAGAAGTTTATCGAACACCTCGCCGCGGCCGCTGATTTGCCGGAACTTATTGACATGTTTGCGACCGATGACATGCGTCCGCCGGAGACGCAAGAAACCCAAAGGCAATCGCCTGTGACTTCGCGCGAGAATGTTCGCGTGAACCAAAACGCCGAGGGGCGCGGGCGAACCAACCAGGCGCTCTTACAGAGCCTGACAAGGAAGGAATGAGACCATGGATGCCAACGCGACGCCGAATGAAGCGACGATCACGAGCGCGGAGCCGCCGGCCAACGACCAAGAGGCGGCCAACGAGATGGTTGAAGGAATGCAGAAGGCCGGGCAGGACGCGGAGGAAATAACCATGGCCGACGTTATTCAGCAGGCTTCGGAGGCCGCCGATGACGGACTGCCGGGAACCGCGACGCCCGCCGAACAACCGCCGGGCGAACCAACTGACGCAAATGAACCCGCCGAACTGAACCCGTTTTTGGTTCAGCAGGCGACTGAAATGGGGATGGCCGAGGAGGATGTCGCCGCTTTTGAGAGCGACGGCGCGCTTGGCAGAACATTGACGATGATGAGAAAATATGCGACAACGGCTCCGGTCAAACCGGGCGATGACAGCGGCGACGCACCTTCCGCCGCGCCGTCTGAGCAGGCCAAGCCTCTTGTGGAAGTCTCGTTTGACGAGGACGACGAGGCGTCGTTCCCCGGCATGACGAAGGCTATGCAGACCCTGGGCGACGCGGTGAACAACATCAACGCGCAACTACAGACGCGCGCCCAAACAGTGGACGCTTTCATGGAGAGCGCCACGGAATCCTCTGACGCGGATAAGCAGCGGCAGTTTGACCAACGGGTGGACGGTCTTGGCGATGAATACGCCCCGATATTCGGGAAGAACGCCGTCGAGATAAAAGACGGTTCGCCGGAACTCGCGGCCCGCATAACGCTCTTCAACATGAAGGGCGACATCGAGGCGGGCCGGAGAATGCGCGGCCAACCGCCCCTCCCGCAAGACAGACTGTTTAAGATGGCTTTGTCCGCCGTCGCCAGTGGATTCACTAAACAACTAACCCGCCGTAATCTTGAGAAATCAGTGAAAAAGCGCGCGGAGAACGTATCCCCGGTCGGCGTTCAGGGCGGAAGCTCTGCGCCGCAAGAAAGCCGGTCAAAGTCTCTGCGTCGCGTATTGCACGGAAAAGCGCAGGAATACGGCGTCGGATAAGGAGATAGAAAATGGCTGCTATTGAAGATGCGGCATTGCTGGACATGCTGAACTCGACCCTCGCTCATGAGGAAAAACACCGATTTACCGACATCTCGATGACCTACCAGAAATACTTTGCCATGCCCATGCTCATGCGTAAAGACCATGTGCATTTCGAGAGCGGCAAGGAAATCGGCATCGAACTGAAGGCGTCCGTGCATGGCGTGGCGTCCTCGACCGCCGCGTATGACCAGGACGTTGTGTCCTACGCCGACATCATGGCGAAGGCCAAGATGAAGTGGGCGCACCAGAAAGCCTACATCCTGGCCGACAAACTGGAAGACGGATTCCAGGCCGACCCGGAGAACGTCATTCTGAACCTCATCGTGCCCCGGCGTTTCAACGCCTACCAGGACCTTGGCGACATGCAGGAGACGCAGTGGTGG
Organism: Planctomycetales bacterium; assembly: GCA_030673005.1. Taxonomy (GTDB): domain Bacteria; phylum Planctomycetota; class Phycisphaerae; order SM23-33; family SM23-33; genus DAOVFI01. The sequence continues at coordinate 494 of DAOVFI010000171.1, read as the reverse complement.
GGCGCGGGCGACCCCCTCGACCAGAAAATCTCAAAGGGTCTGCGCTACTTCATCGTCTGGAACGCGGTCAAGGGTTTCTTCGGCCAGAACGCGCCGGGCTTTGCGGCCTGCGCGGGCCTGGACTCCAGCGCCGTCGACTACGCCATGTGGCGCAACTGGACGGACACCTACGCGGCTGTGACCAAGGTGGACCTCATCGCCAAAATCGTTGAGGCCATCCACAAGACCGGGTGGGACACCATCTACAACTACCCGGATCTCAGCCCCAAAAAGCGCGACGTGCAAATCTACGTCAACTGGACCACTTACGCGGCCCTGCTGAACCTGCTGGAAACGCAGGATTTGCTCCGCACTGGTTCGGACGTGTGGAAGGAACGCGGCCAGGTCTACATCCTGGGCGTTCCCGTGCATTGGGTTCCCAAACTCGACACGGACCAGCAAGACCCCGTTATCGGCGTGGACTGGAACACCTGGCACATCAACTTCCAGACCGG
>DAOVFI010000229.1 GCA_030673005.1 Planctomycetales bacterium | reverse complement strand
ACGCCGTTGTCGCTGCCCCGGCTGTCGGCGGTAACGACGAATCGCCACGGCGCGTACGCAAGAGACTCCGAAGCAGCCAATACCAACAGCACGAAAGCACAGACGAACCTTCTTGCGGTTCTTTTCCAAAGATGACTCATTTTCAATTTCCTCCGTGTGTTTGAGAGCACTTGCTGAGCTGAGCATGGTGAAATATATCACTTTCAATAGGATACCACGAAATGCCGATTTTGGCTAGAATTTATTTCAAAACCTGTTTTGGCGGCACGGTGGGTGGCACGGTCAAGAAAGAAGACTTGGCCGTGATGTCACCCGACCACGGCCACCCATCGGTTTATTCAGGCACGGGGGTGTATTTTTCCCAAGAGACGATTGTTTCAAGCGGAACTCGTTCGGCCTTTTTCTGCGTTTTGTCGGGATGTCCGACGGGAACCAGGGCGACCGGCCTTACGCCGGCGGGAAAGCCGACGGCCTTTGCCACGTCGCCTTCGTTAAACGAACCGATCCAGCACGTCCCCAGCCCCATCTCCACTGCCGAAAGCATCAGGTTCTGTATGGCGGCGGCTGTAGTCTGGATGTAGAACAGCCCCCTGAACTTGTAGGCGTCCCATCGATGCCACACGGAGTGATACTCGGCGAAGACGTCCACATAGGCCCCGACGACGATGATGACCGGAGCGGTGGCAATGAAATCCTGCCTCGCCGCCTTGGCCAGCAGGTCCTTTCCCTCTGCCTCCCGAACGACTACGAAACGCCACGATTCGAGGGCGTGCGGCGCCCACCGGGCCATGTCCAGCAACTTAAGGACATCCTCCTTACTGACGGACTCGTCGGTGTAACTCCGCACCGAACGTCTGGTCTTTATGATCTGCTCGAGTGTCATTATTCCATTTCCTTTCTCAGGACAAAACAGACCGCAGAGACGCAGCCGTTCGCCACGGCGAACGGCTGCGTCTCTGCGGCTTGCTTATTCGCTCCGATACCGGACAATCATGTACGCCTCCGCCGGTCCTTTGCCGGTGTTTATGAGCGTGTGCGGGATGTCCACGCGGTAGTGGATCGAATCGCCCTTGCTGATTTTGGCGGTCTGGTCGCCGCTGGAAACTGTCATTCGGCCACGGGTGATGTGCAGAAATTCTTCCGTGCCGGGGAAGTGCGACTCGCTGGCGATCTCCCCGCCGGCCTCGAGTTTGAGGTGATAGAACTCGATGCTCTTTTCCAGGCTGAGCGGGCTGAGGGTGCGGATGGTGCACAGCGGGTCCGACCGGAAGGTGTAACGCTCGTCGGAAGCGGGGATAATGCGGAAGATGTTCTCCCTGACAGGGGTGTCTATCAACTCGCCGATGTTCAGTTGAAGCGCTCCGGCGATCTTGAGCATGACGGCTACGGTAGGATTGACTTTGCCTTGTTCGATCTGCGAGAGCATCGCCTTTGAAACGCCGGCCATTCGTGACAGTTGCTCAAGCGTCAACCCGCGGGCGCTCCGCAGAGATCGCAGTCGGTTCCCGGTCCGACTCGCAGCGGTTTTTTTTTCGGAATGTTTATTGACTTTTCCCATTTGTTCATTATATTGGAATTTAGTATAGTGAACTCGATTGTTTATATTATACGAGGATGAGGAATTATGCAAGCGATCATCAAGGCCCGTGCAGCAGAAGGGCTGGAACTGGCCGACGTGCCGCGCCCGGTGCCTGGCCCGCGAGACGTGCTGGTGCGGGTGGCCAAGACCGGCATCTGCGGGACGGACCGGCACATATACGAGTGGGACGCTTGGGCGGCCGGTCGGATCAAACCGCCGATGGTGGTCGGTCATGAGTTTGTTGGGATCGTCGAAGACACGGGCGTTGCCGTCCGGTCCGTCCGACCCGGCGACCGCGTCAGCGGCGAAGGGCACATCGGATGCGGGCACTGCTACTGCTGCCGGACCGGGCAGACTCATATATGCGATAAGGTGGACATTCTCGGCGTGGACGTTACCGGTTGTTTCGCGCCGTACGTGGTACTGCCGGAGTCGAACATCTGGAAGGTTGACCCGGACATCCCCGACGACCAGGCGTGCCTGTTCGACCCGTTCGGAAACGCGATGCACACGGTGATGGCCCAGCCGATCTCCGGCAGGCAGGTGCTTGTGGTCGGGTGCGGGACGATCGGGCTGATGGGCATCGGCATCGTCCACGCCGGCGGGGCAGACCTGGTAATCGCCGTCGAACCCAACCCGGTCAAGCGGGAACTCGCCAAGGTCATGGGCGCCGACATCGTCCTTGAGGCCGCCGATGAAAAAACCGTCAAGGAACTGACCGACCGGGGCGGCGCCGACGTACTGCTGGAGATGAGCGGTCATCCCGGCGCTATAGTCGAAGGCTTCCGCTGCGTTCGCAACGGCGGAGAGGTCGCCCTGCTGGGCATCCCGCCGGGAGATGTAGTCGTGCCGTGGGCAGAGCAGATGATCTTCAAGGGCCTGACCATTCACGGCATCAACGGCCGGCGGATGTTCGAGACGTGGTACCACTGCGAGAGTTTCCTACGCCGCCGGCCCAACCTGATAGAACCGCTTATTACGCATCGACTCCCGTTCGATAAGTTCGACGAGGGAATCAAGGCAATGCAGGACGGAAGCGCCTGCAAGATCGTACTCGACTGGACGGATGCGAAAACGTAGCATGGCCGTCCCGGCCATGATTCATTACTCAACGGGCGAGACGCCCGTGCCACGCAGCATGGCCGTCCCTGTTGGCCGTGTGATGCACAGGTTGGGTGGCGCGAACGCCGGACCACGGCCAAGCGAGCCGAGGTCTTCCGACCTTGGCTCGCTTGACCGTGCCACCCGACGAATGACTGCAAGTATCATAACTTACGGAAGGAAAGACTATGACTACAACGATCGAGGAAGTTCGCAGCGAGATTGACGCTCTGCACGATGCCGGTACTTACAAGACCGAGCCGGTGCTTTCCGGGGCTATGGGCCCGACGGTCCGCCTGGCGGGCGGGGCCGAAGTCGTTAACCTGTGCAGTAATAATTACCTGGGCCTGGCGAACCACCCCGACGTCATCGCCGGCGCAAAAAAGGCCATGGACGAATACGGCAACGGAACCGCCTCGGTGCGGTTCATCTGCGGGACTTTTTCGGTCCACCTGGAGCTTGAAAAGATCATCGCCGATTTCTGCAGCGCCGAAAAGGCCACCACCTACGTCTCCTGCTGGAACGCAAACGAGGCGCTGGTCCCGTCGCTTGCAGGCGCCGGCGACGCGGTCATCAGCGACGAATTAAACCACGCCAGTATCATCGACGCATGCCGGCTGTGCAGCAAAAAGGTCAATCGCCTGATTTACAAGCACAGCGACATGTCCGACCTGGCGCGCTGCCTGGGCGAGGCCGCCGACGCCCGGCGAAAACTCATTATCACCGACGGCGTATTCAGCATGGAAGGCGACCTTGCCGACCTGCCGGGGATTGTAGAGTTGGCGGGCAAGCACGACGCCCTTGTGGCGGTCGATGATTCCCACGCCCACGGCGTTGTCGGGCGTACGGGAAAAGGCACACCGGAGCATTTCGGCGTCCAGGTCGATATCGTCACCGGTACGCTGGGCAAGGCCCTTGGCGGAGCGGCCGGCGGATTCATCGCGGGGCCTGCGCCGATTATCGAACTGATGGTCCAGCGGTCGCGCCCGCAGTTGTTCAGCAACGCCCTACCGCCGGCCGTCGCCGGAGGGGCGCTGGAGGCATTTCGGGTATTGTTGAGCGAGCCGAATCGAGTCGCGCACCTCCAGGAAAACGTCGGATACCTCCGCGACGGCTTGAGGAAACTCGGCTACGAAGTCCTCCAGTCGCCCACCGCCATCCTTCCGATTATCGTCGGCGAGACGGCCAAGGCGCTACGCCTGGCGGCGGCGATGCTCGAACAAGGCGTATTGATTACCGGCTTCGGCTTCCCGGTCGTACCGGAAGGGGCAGCACGCCTGCGGGCGCAGGTCTCGTCGGTCCACACGCGCAACCACCTCGATAAGGCGCTCAAGGCCTTCGAGGCACTGAAAAGTGAAGTGTAGCCGATAGTCAGTGTTGGCATTTCAGGTGGGTGGCACGATCAAGCGGAACGAAGTGGAGCTTGGCCGTGTCGGCGCCCACCACGGCCAAGTCTGCGACTTGACCGTGCCACCTTACGTACTACCCGGCTACCAGCTCCACGATCCTTCCCTCCCTTCCTGCCTGATAGACGGCAAGGACAACCCACAGGCATTTCAGACCGTCGGCGCCAGAGATGGGAGCGGGTTTGCCTTCAATAACGGCGTTGACGAAATCCTCCACCATTTCGTGGTAGAAGGAAAAGGCGCCGTCCCTGTCGGCGGGAAATTCGTTCCGGACATTTGGAACCACGTCCATCCGGACCAATTGAAAAGACACAACCACCCCCCACCGTCTTTCTGTTCCGTCTGTTACCCGCAGTTCGCGGCGGTTGACAGTTTTGCCCGTCCCTTATATTATCTTTCCCGTCGTCAGCGGGTTCAGACCGGCCCGGGGCGGGTTTGGCTGCGGCACGTCGCAGGGAGTGTTTCCATGATAAAAAAACGCCTTTTCACACCGGGTCCGACGGACGTACCGCCGGAAGTACTCATCGAGATGGCAAG
>DAOVFI010000488.1 GCA_030673005.1 Planctomycetales bacterium | reverse complement strand
GAGAAGGTCGGCGGTATCGTCGAACTGTACAGCCGGACACGGGCCGAAGGCTTCGGCGACGAGGTCAAACGCCGCATCCTGCTCGGTACGTACGCCCTTTCGAGCGGCTACTACGACGCCTACTACCTCAAGGCACTGAAGGTCCGCCGCCTCATCAAGAACGACTTCGACAAGGCCTTCGAGAATTGCGACGTGTTGCTTTGTCCGACCGCTCCGGAACCGGCCTTCAGGATCGGCGAAAAGACGGCAGACCCGCTGACGATGTATCTTTCGGACATTTTCACAATCAGCGCCAACCTTGCCGGGATTCCGGGCATCTCCGTCCCTGCCGGCCTGAATGAAACCGGCCTGCCCCTGGCCGTCCAACTGCTCGGAAACGTCTTCGCCGAAGAAACCCTCCTCCGCGCCGCGAGAATGTACGAAAAAGCAAACGGCGTTTCACGCCTGATGCCGGAAATGGTTAAAGAAAGTTAGTCCCGTCAACGGATGGGACGGGAAGATTGTACTACGAAAGTCAGACCAGTCAGCGTTGTGTTTTTTCAGCCGCGTTAGCGGCGTCTTTCTTAGCCCCGGGTGGCAGCCCGGGGTGAAGGGATGTATAAGAAATGTAAGCCCCGTTAGGGGCGCTTTGGAGTAACATTGGGAGAAATATAATGGGACATACCTACACGAATCTCATGGTCCACGGCGTTTTTTCCACAAAACGTCGTCAGACTCTTCTGTCATCGAAAATCATGCCCGAATTGGTAAAGGTTGTCGGCGGCATAATAAAGGAACGTGACGGCAGTCTGCTTGCTATGAACGGAACGGCCAATCACGTGCATCTGCTGAGCATCTTTCATCCCAAACACGCCTTCTCCGACATGTTTCGTGACATCAAGGCAATCTCGTCGGATTGGGTTCACGAGAGATTTCCCGAAATGCGGGATTTCGCGTGGCAGACGGGATACGGTGCGTTCTCGGTCAGCAAGTCCAACGCAACGAAGGTGGAGACATATATTGCCCGGCAGGAAGAACATCACAGGCAGCAGACGTTCGAGGAAGAATTAATTGCGCTGCTTGACAGACATGGGATTGAATATGACAGGCGGTATGTGTTTGATTAAGAAGCGTAAACCCAAGACGCCCCTACGGGGCTTCAATCCATTGCGCGATCCGTTCCCACGGGCTTGAGGCTCCAAATCCCGACCTGCCTGCCGGCAGGCAGGTGAATCGGGATTTGGAGACCTCTGACGCCCGTGGCTAAGAAAGACGCCGTGCTCGGCTGAGCCCGGTCGAAGCCTGACGCGGCTGACAACACACGCCGCTGACGCGGCTGGAAAAAGGTTTTTCAGATGCGAAGAAGAATAAAAAGTACGTCCGGTTTTTGTAAAATTCAGCAGGATGCCTTGGAACAAATTACCAGCCCCGTCGGGGCGTCTTTCTTAGCCCCGGGCGGCAGCCCGGGGTAAAGGGGTGTTCAATAAATGCAAGCCCCGTCAGGGGTGCCTTGACGTTGTTGGCGCAATGGATTGCGATTGAATAAGACGCCCCTTACGGGGCTTACATTTGTAGCCCGTTTTTTCCACGGGCTTCCGCCCGTGGCTAAGAAAGACGCCGCTGACGCGGCTGACAACATATGCCGCTGCCGCGGCTGGGAATGATGCCGTTGTGCGGCGGAACAGGTTTTCAAATACTGCGTGGTCAGGGCATGGACAAACGGAAATCATAACAATGAACCCTTATCTTTCGCAATTCAGTCTCGAAGGCAAACGCGCGATCGTTACCGGTGGAAATCGCGGGTTGGGGCTGGAGTTCACAAAGGCGCTGCTCGGCGCCGGCGCCGATGTTGCGGTCATCTGCCGCAGCGGTAAGGCCGACGAAGCGGCCAAAGCAGCTAAGGCGTTTTCTCGAAGACTCATTGTATTGGCTGCGGATTTATCGAGTGATGAACAGCGCCTGGGTTTGATTCAACGGGCGGCCGACCGACTCGGCGGACTTGACATCCTTCTTAACAACGCCGGCATCCAGCACCGTGCGGCGGCGGTCGATTTCCCGATGGACAAGTGGCGAGAGGTTCTCGACCTGCACCTGACGACAGTATTTGACCTGTCACAGCAGTCGGCCCGGCTGATGTGGGAGACCGGC
>DAOVFI010000317.1 GCA_030673005.1 Planctomycetales bacterium | reverse complement strand
GACGAGACCATCAACAAGGCAAAGGCGCTGCTGCGGGCGATAGAAGTAGCCGAGGCGGGATTCGGAGAATAGTCGCAGGGTGCGGCAGGAAACAAAACCTGCCGCACCCTGCATGCTTTTTTTGTTCCCTTTTTCCCCACCCCTGTTCACGAGGCCCATTTAATGGTCAGTTTTCGCCCGGAACTGGCGCAGTCTTTCAGGTACAGGTTAATCAGGTTCTGATACGGAATTCCCGTCTCGCCGGCCAATTTCTTGAAATAGGCGATCACGTCTTCTTCCAGGCGTATGGTGATCTGCTTTTTTATCAGCCTGGCGTACGGGTTCTTCTTTGATTTGGAAAAATCGTATTCTTTTCTCATGGTAATTACTCCGCGTATCTTTTCTGTTCTCGGAACTCTTTCGCCTGTCCCAATCGAAGCGTATTTGAGCCATATTGCTGTTATAAGCACAGTATAATTATTAATCAATGGCGGGAATGTCCGTCCGGGATAATGGGATTGGTGTTGGTAATGCCGGATGCCCGTCTATTACAGGCTGACAATCGGATAAACGTAGTCTTTCAACGTTTCTTCCGACAAAGGCTCTCCGGCGTCGAATTCCATTACCGCGCCGTGGGCGTGATTGCTGGCGAGGATGACCGCCCGGTCGTGATGAATCTCATAGCCGCTCTCGATGAGTCTGTGTCCCAGCATAAACCATTTTACGTCGAGGCGATCTGCAAGTTCGTCGAGTTGCTCGGGGCTGCGGACCTGCCCCCACGTCCACTCGTATAGAGACCCGCCCCGGTGAAAATCCTCCTCCTCGTAGGGCCGGTTGAAGATTTCCCAGTCGATCAGTTTGATCCGTTCCGGTCCCGGCACGGAATGGGCCATCAATGCGCCGTTGGCGCACATCGCCGCCAATGGCTGGGAGCGGAGCAGCCGATTGACGGCCGAGCGAACCTCCGCCGCGTCAGGCCCGAAGGCGTTGTCCAGCCCGGCGTCAAAAGCCTTGCAGACGCCGCAGCCGCCCTTGGTAATCTCGTTTCCGGTAATCTGGGCGATGTCATGATTGGCCAGCAGGAAGAAGACCTGTTCGGGATATGAGATTTTCAGCCTCGCCGCACGCAGGAGCGTTTCTACGGACCGGTCGCCGCCGGACGGGTCGGTCGGTCCGCCGTGGATGATTTCGTGGAGTATGAGGCGGCGCTGCGGATGAGCGCCCAGTGCGGCATAGGCGATAATCTTTGCAAGGTTCTTTCGGTTTCCGTGGATGTCGCCGGTATAGATGATTCGGTCGCCGGCCTTGAATTGCAGGCAGTTGCCCCGTCGGTTGGCGTCTGCGGCGATAAGTTCGGCGGCCTTATCGAAGGTGTTTGCGACGGGGTGCGTCATGGTTTGTTCCGCCGCTCGTTGCGAGTAAGCGTATGTACGATAAGGTCCAGCCTGACAATAACGTCTTTGGCGCTTTGCGGGCGCCGGGCGGATTTAGTCTCAACGCAATCGAGCGCCAACCGGCTCAGTGAGGGCGGAACGCCGGGGTTCAGTTCCTCCGGCGGCGTTACGCGCATGTCGTTAAGCAGCTGGATGCCGGCGCCCGCTTTGGGAAGGAGCGTCGGTATGGCCCGACCGGTAAGCGTCCAGTACAGCGTGGCGCCGAAATTGAACACATCCGTCCTGCCGTCCAGAGGTCGGCGAAGCACCTGCTCGGGAGCGATGAAGTCCGGCGTGCCCTGAATGCGTTCCTTCACCATGCCGATCCGGCAACTCTGACCGAAGTCGATGATCTTCACCACCCCGTCGTCGGAGACGATAATATTGTTGGGCTTGATATCGGCGTGAACGAACCCGCGGGAGTGCATATACGCCAAGGCCTGGGCGACGACCAGAAATATCTCCGCTATCCGCACCATGTCGGTCGGACGGTCGCCCTGGCAACTGCTCCCGTGGCACAGTTCCATCATCAGGTGCAGTTCCTGCACTTTGAACCATTTCCGCACTCGCCGGAGATTGTAATATTTGCGTATGGCGGGATGATCGAATTTGGCGGCGACCTCGAATTCATTTTCGGCCTGGTCGAAAAAGCGATCGTCGTCCCCGTTTTGCTTGAATACCCGCTTAAGGGCGAAAAAACGGTTGGTTCGGCGTTTGCGCACCCTCCATATCGTACTGCGAGCACCGCTGCCCAGGTACTCCAGTACTTCATAGCCCGATATTCTAAGTCTGCCCCGCAAGTGATTCATGGGCGCTACCGTGTTGCTGTTATCAGACGGCTTCGGAAAAGCTCGGCCGGGAAAAACCGTCCCGGGCGGCCCGGCGCCCCCAATTCACTATGGAGGTAAACGCGGTCGGACGGTATCTGGCAGGTTACCTGTAACGCACGAACCAGGTCCGTCAGGGCGGCCATCTGCTTCGATGTCGGAGATTGCCGGTCAGTATCGCAGAGCAGGCGTATGCCTATGCTGTTTTCGTTATAGGAGAATCCCGGAACGACGATGTGTTTTCCGTCAAGTTGCCGCCGCCACAGGCGCGTCGGACGTATAAACCCGTCTCCGAACATCCCGGATGTACCTATCAGGAAATGGCATCCGCCGACTGAATCGTCCCGGTCGAGACCGACCCGACCGCTCCGCACTGAACCGGCAAAATCGTGCAGGATAATGTTACACCACTTAATATACTGGATTGGAACGTCAGTCTGACGTATTGCCGCGACTTGACCGGACCGGCCCGGGTCCGATTTGCCGACCTTGTCGCCTGTACTGTCCGCTCTGAGGGGCAGACAGGCAGGGGGAGTCTCCACCAGATACAGAACACAGGCCCCGACGAACATCGTCGCCATCAGGGCCAGAAGCGTTTTGACCGTCCTTGATCGTTCTGTCGATGCCAACTGGCGCCTCCCGAACCGGTATAAAGGTTATGAATAATTATATATGTACCGGGTAACGGTCGTATCGGCAAATAGAAAATTTTTTCTCCGGGAAAAATATACCACGGAAGACAACAATCCGCAATCAGTCCACGGATTACTCGGCGCGGCCTTCGGCCTCAACCAAAATAATCACTGTCCAATAGTCAGTAACTGACTGGCTCTGTCCAACAATTTGGAGATAAAAAAAAGCGTTTATCGCATTGGGCTACCAGCGGACAGCAGGAACAAGAAGGGCACGGATTGCTCCAGGCACTCCCGCTGTATAGCATGACAGCGATACCTTCTCATTAGCCCCGGATGGGGCTAAACACTCGGTGGGATGCCGCCTTTACAGGACAACCCGCTGGCAGCCAATAAAGCGATAAACGCGCTTTTTGCCGGCCAATAATGGTTCAAGGGCATATTTCCCACCCGTAGGACAAAGCCTGCAAGTTATTGTGGTTGAATGGAAATCTTTACAGAATTTCGAGAAATCGAACGTTAGTGGTACGGATTGCACAGATTTATTCTTCGAATCCGCAATCCACAATCCGCGATTTTATTGGATTTCTTCCGGGGTTTCGAGATCGGTCTTTTTCACAACTCCCAGTTTCCG
>DAOVFI010000378.1 GCA_030673005.1 Planctomycetales bacterium | reverse complement strand
CAGGCCGTAGTTCAACGCGCCCCGGGTTTGCCCCGTGGCCTTGGAGTCGTCCTGGGGCGGCTTGCGGGAACTGATGATGATGTTGGTGCTGCCAAGAGCGCGGAGTGTCCGCTGCGCCTCGGCGCTTGCGCCCTCGTTAATCGCCAGCATGGCGATAACGCCGCAGACGCCGATGAAGATGCCAAGAGCCGTCAAGGCCGATCGCACCTTGTGCACGTTCAGGCTGTGAAGCCCAAGAAGCAGGATGTCCTTGACTTTATAAACGGCCTTCATTCGGTTGGTTCCGCCGATAAAATGTCTAATGTTTAATGGCTTGTCTTGAACGTTCGCAGTTCAGGCCCGGAGGGCCGGCGGACAGTAGCCAGGGGCGATAGTCCCTGGTTTTCGGCAGCACAACCGGACCAGCCCCAAAGGGGCGTCGGAAAACCCGCTTGCAGATAAATATCTCCATTCGCTATCTCCACCGTCCCTTCGGGACTCAATATTTTCACCCATTTTCCGGGGACTACCGTCCCCGGTTACTGTCCATCGGCCCTTCGGGCCTGATGCAAGTTTCATTGTAGTACTGGGCTTTGTCTGAAAACGGTTAGTTTGTTCTGCTAAAAGATCTTTTAGAGCCGCGTCAGGCTTCGACAGAGCTCAGCCGAGCACGGCGTCTTTCTTAGCCACGGGCGATAGCCCGTGGATGAGACAGTTGCGCCGCGCAAGCCCCGTTAGGGGCGTCTTAATGCTGTTGGTATAACGCGTTACGGTTGAATAAGACGCCCCATACGGGGCTTGGATATATTAGGCCGTTCCTGTCCCCGGGCTGCAGCCCGGGGTTAAGAAAGGCGCCGCTACGCGGCTAAAAAGTATTTTTCAGATAAAAAAACTATTCCCTAATCCCTAATCCCTATTCCCTAGACCCTAATCTCTGTTCCGTGTATCCGATTCGATCTCTCCATCGCGCATGTGTATGGTGCGTTGGGCGTGGACGGCTACGTGTGTTTCGTGCGTAACCATGATTATAGTCCGTCCCCGGCTGTGGAGTTCGTCGAACAGGACCATGATTTCGGTGCTGGTGTGCGTGTCGAGGTTGCCGGTAGGTTCGTCTGCCAGCAGGATCAGCGGGTCGTTGGCCAGCGCCCTTGCGACGGCGACCCGCTGCTGCTGTCCGCCGGACAGTTCAGCCGGGCGGTGAAACAGTCGATCGGTCAGGCCGACCAGATCGGCCATTTCCCGGCTGCGGGGGTGGCGAAGGCGGCGGGGCAGACCGCTGTAAAACAGCGGCACCTCGATGTTCTCAATGACCGTCAACTGCTGGATAAGGTTGAATGACTGAAAGACGAACCCGATCCGACGATTGCGAACCTCGCTGAGCTGATTGTCCGAGAGTGTCGATACGTCCTGGTCTCCGAGCAGGTATCGCCCGCCTGTAGGGCGGTCGAGACAGCCAAGAAGGTTCAGCAGCGTGCTCTTTCCCGATCCGCTTGGCCCCATAATGGCGACGTATTCACCCTCGGTGATGCGGAGATTTACGCCCATCAAGGCCCGGACGCCCGGGCCGACGGGATAGACCTTCCAGAGGTTTTCCAGGTTGACGAGTTCTCTCACTGTCGTTTGCCTTTTCCCCTGCCGCCGCCTCGGCCGGTGCGGGCCGGTTCTTTTCCGGGCGTTTTGTCCGGTTCTTTGGTGGTTTCTGTTTCCTTTTCCTTTTCCTTTTCCGTCTTTCCATCCTCACCGGGCGAGACCAGCAGCACCGTATCATTCTGAATCAGCCCCGATACGATCTGCACGCGCTCGTCGTTCATCTCTCCGACTTTAACCTGAACGCGCTGGGGCTTGCCGTCCTCGACGCGCCAGCAAAAGGTCTTGTTCTGCTCGGTGAAGACGGCTGCGATCGGTACGCTAAGGACGTTCTCGAGCCTTGCCAGGACAAGTTCCACCTGTGCAGTCATGCCGGGCCGGATCCCGTCAACCTTCTCGTCGAGTTTGACGATCACCTCGAATACCTGCACGCCGGGATTCCACCAGTTCTGGCGACTGGGCAGGATGGCGACCTTGTGGACGTGACCGGTGATGGTCCTGCCCGGCTTGGAGTCCAGGCGGATGTACGCCTTCAGGCCCGGTGAGACCTTCTCGATTAACGCCTCGTAGATTTTAGTCTTAATCTGGAGCGTTTCCATGTTGGGGATCTTCATCAATTGCTGGCGGGGAGTGATTTTTTCACCGACGGCTACCTCTACGGTGCCGGGTTCCCAGCGACGCCTGGCAGTGTCATAAACAACCAGTCCGGCCTTCTCAGCCTTGACGGTGAGTTTCTTCTTATCTTCCAGCAGTTTTTTCAGTTTTTCCTTACGCCTTTTGAGAATCTCATTTTTTGACAGCGCTTCGTATTCCGCCATCTGTACCCGTAGTTTCGCCTCCAGGTCGGCTCGTTCCAGTTCAAGTTCTGCCTGCTTCAGCGCCATCTCCAACTTGCGTTTCTCGGTGGGGTGGTCGTACTTGTCCAGCATGGCCAGTTCGGACTTTGCCTTTTTCAGGGCGAATTCAAGGCGGTCCACGCCGAGTCGGTCGGCCTTTATCTCGTTGGCGCTATAAGGGGCGTGCTCTTTCAACTCCCGATTGGCCTTCAGTTTGAAGTTGAGTTTATCCCGGGCGAGCTCGAGGTCCCGCTTGGCGATATTTATGTCGTTGACAGCCTGACCGCGCTTGATGGGCCCTTCGCCCTCCAGGTATCTGTTTAGCGCATTCCTGGCGTCGGTGACGGCCTGGGCGGACTTATGAACCTGGTTGTTCCTTTCCTTTCTGGTCAGAACCACATTCTTGCTGGCCTGTACTTCGTCCTGCTGGGCCTTGGTGACGAGGATGTCTTGTTCTTCAATTGCTTCGATGAGTTCGGCGCATTCGAAC
>DAOVFI010000095.1 GCA_030673005.1 Planctomycetales bacterium | reverse complement strand
GGCGATGCCGTGTTTCTTTCCGGCTGCGACGCATTCGGCCAGCAGGTCGCGCCCCTTGGCCTGTTCGGCCATCGGAAGCAGTTTGCTCTTGTACGCCGCCGTACCGCCCCATGACATGTTCACGATAATGGCGTTAAAACCAAGGTCGGAGAGTGTCTTGAGAGCCTTATCCCATGTCATGCCGCGGATACCGTGCGGGCTGTGGCACCAGACGGCGCGAAACTCGCCCGGAAGCGACGGTACGCTGGTGGCGTAGGCGTGTATATACGCCTGTTGGGCTTTGGTGAGTATCTTTCCGGCTTCTGCTGCGTTACCTTCCTTTATCAGCGCCTTGGCGCGGGCGGTGTGATCGGCAGCCTCAGCCAGCAACCTGGCGGCCTCCATGCTGCGCTTATCAGGTCGGCGGTTGGCCTTGATTGCCGCGGTCAGTTCCGCCACTCCGCTGAATCCGGCGATCTTTCCCAGACTCTCCATCGCCTCGACCGTCGAGTCCTGCCTGCGGACCAGACCACGAATATTGGAAACCAGAACCGCTCGTCCAATCACGTCCTCGCGCACTACGCCTATCCGGATAGCGGTGATTTTATCCCAGTCGCCGGGTTTGCCTTCATACCTGTCGAACATATCTCGCGGCAGCGTAACGGTGCTCGTTCCCGGCCTGACGTGCAGCCAGGAGTACCAATACCAGCCGTCGCCGCTCCGGAAGAATATCATCATCATCGCCGGTCGGCCGGGATCGGTGGTAATGCGCATGGCGATTTTATCACAGCCCGACAAGTCCCACTTGCCTGTGTGCTCCCAGGTGAGTATCCAGTGATTGTTGCCGCTGAACTTGCACGGCAGTTCCAGCGCAGGTTTACCGCCGACGGTTCCGACGCCGACGGGCGGACAACCCTTCTCGATAGGCTTCCACTGCGCGCGGGCGGCCTCGACTGAAGCGTACCTGCACTCGTCCAGCAGGACAGTCTTATCCGCTCCCGCCGCCGGACCGGCCTGAAGAAAAACAACACCGAGAAAAACCAATGCTGAACCGGTAACTCGTTTCATGACCGTTCTCCTTATCCTTCGCTGCTGATGAGCAGCGTATCCAATCGGAGTTCTACCCCCGGCGTTAAAAGATTTCAAGGAGGAAGCCATTGAGGGCTTGTCGCGGGGGTCTGTCGAGTGTACAATAAAATAGTAAGGCGTTTGTGTCCGGCCCTGCGGGGGATCTTCAGGCCGGTCATTTTTCAGGGTCCCCGTTTGCCGGTGGACCGGGGGAATTGTGAGCTGTTTTAAGCAGGTGGTGCGCATAAATGAACGATTGGTCCGAGGCAGAACGTCACGCCGAGCAGGCGGGAGAGTTATACCAGTCAGGCCGGTTCGACAAGGCGGTCGAGGAATTGCGCTCGGCAATCGCCATTAATCCCTACAACGCTTCATGGCACTTCAACCTCGCGCTGACCTACGAGATGATACCGGACTTCGATCAGGCCGTCGCCTGTTATCGCCGGGCGCTGTCGCTGGAGCCTGACGACGTGAACGCTCTGAACGGCCTGGGGGTGGACCTGACCCGCCTCGGTCGGCACGGGCAGGCGCTGGAATGTTTCGAGCGGATCGAGCGGATCGATCCGATGTTCGAGCCGTGCTACTGCAACCGCATCATCACCTATACCGAGATGGGCGACCACGACCAGGCAGAGACCATGTTCTACCTCGCCCGGCAGATCGAGCCGGTCTGCCCCCTGTGCCTGTACAACATATCCGCCAGTCTTTACGAGCGGGGCGAGTTCCGACGGGCAATCTCCTGCCTGCAACAGACGCTGAAACTGGACCCGAACCATCCGCACGCCCACGCACGCATCGCCGAAACCTGCTGGGCGATGGGGCAGATCGACCGAGCCGAAAGGCACTACCTGGCCGAACTACGCGCCGAACCCGGATGCGTGGAAGTCCTGCTGGACCTGGGGGACTTACTGACGGAAAAGGGCGAATTCGACGAGGCCGGCGAAAAGCTCCGCCGCGTACTGGAGCAGGTTCCCGACCACCCCGGCGCTCACTTCGGACTGG
Source organism: Planctomycetales bacterium (assembly GCA_030673005.1). GTDB lineage: Bacteria > Planctomycetota > Phycisphaerae > SM23-33 > SM23-33 > DAOVFI01. The sequence continues at coordinate 6,485 of DAOVFI010000095.1, read as the reverse complement.
GCAAAGTTGCGCTGAAACAGGGTCGGTTCTATGCGGCCGAGGAACAGTTCCGCCTGGTCCTGCGGATCGATCGGCGCTATCCCGGCGCCCACCAGGCGCTCGGCGAGACGCTGCTGCGCATGGGGCGCCGCCGGCAGGCGGGCGTGCACCTTCTGGCCGAACTGAGACACGCCGGTCAGAATCCCGCGGAACTGCTGGAAATGGGACAGTTACTGCTGGAGGCACAGAGGACCAGGCAGGCCAACACCGTCCTGCGGAAACTCGTCTCGCTCCAACCGGACAATCCGCACGCCGAGCACAGCCTCGCCGTCAGTTACCTGCTCATGGGCGAGATGGACGAGGGTATCCGCCACTGCCGAAGGGCGCTGAAACTCAAACCCGAATACCCCCTGGCCCTGTACAATCTCGCCCAGGCGCACCTCAAGAACGGACAGGTCCCCCGCGCCCGGCGATACGTAACAAGGGCCATTGCGCTGTCTCCTTCCGACCAACAGATTCGTGCGCTCGCCGGACGGCTCGGTGTCGTCGGCTTCTGGGGCAACCTCAAGGCAAAAATCTTCCGCCGACGCCGATGACCACCGAAATAGACGTGGGCAAGACAGTCGCTACCGGCAGGTTCGACATTCAATTTGCTACCTGGATGTGCTAACCCGCGTTGTCGTGCTAATCCCCAACTCCCCCCAGGTGGACCAGCGGATTCTATTAAAAAATAAAACCTTCACTGGCCCACCCTTGCCAATTTCCCCCGGCTTGTATCATAATCGCAAAATGCCGAATCGAAGACCGAAGTTTGCAATCCATATGAATCGTACCACAGATACTGATTATCCACAACAAGTAAGATCAAAAACGGATGTGGTATATTCGCGTATGTATTGCGTATATATAGTACGCATCTCTCGCTGAATATAAAGCGGGGTAACTATTCACCCAATTGCAATGAATGCTTCAAGAAAAGAGCAAGTCAGGCACACAAAATGAAAAAACAATTCATCTGCCCGAATTGGTTTTTCATTTCTCTGTCGCCTCGGTAAGTTCGCGCAGGCATAGTATTTATCACTCCAAACAGCCGGAGTGATAAACACTATGTGTGGAAAGACTTGCTCTTTTCTTGAAGCATACGGCCGAACTCTTATAAAGCGGGTTATTTCACTGTCCGACCGGACATGAAATTCTCAAGGTAGGCAGCCAGATTCACATCCTTGTTGGTGATCCCCAGCTTGCGGCGTATGTGTTCGCGATGTTTATTCACGGTGGCGGGCGAGACGTGCTGCAAACGGGCGATATCCTTGGTCGATAAACCTCTTCCTATCAGGTTGCAGATGCGGATCTCGGTGGGCGTAAGGGACGCAAAGTCCTTCGACAGCCTGTCGGCGAAGGGCAGGGTGATGTCTTCCAGGCTCCCCTTCAGCAGTTCCACGTATTTCCTTTGTTCCTGAGGCAGTTCCTGTTCAAGCGCGTACAACAGCGGCATGACAATCTTCTCAACATTACTGACGATCCGCCGACCGAGTTCCTTCTTTTCGTCCCGGATCCCGGCCAAAACCTCCCGCAGGGCGATGTTCTTCTCCTGGAGGGCGGATTGCTCTGCGAGAAGCCGCCGCCGGGCCTGAATGCGCTCGATGTTTCTCCCGATTCGCGCCGCTACGGTGTCTATCAAGGATCTCTCTTCTTTCAGGAACGGGTTTTCACCGGCAGCAGGCTTTTCCTTAAGGCAGAAGAACTCCACGACGCCGGCCTTCTCTCCGGCGACCAGGATGTCCACAGCCAGTTTCGAGGGCGATTTCCTGAAATTGCCGGTTCGGTACTCTTTGCCGCCAAAAGTGATCCTCGCGCACGCATTTCCCGGATATTGGCATGATTCCGGGAGGATATCCACGATTCCCTGGAGCAAGGCATCAAGAGAGTCGCCGCACGCGTTGATCACCTCCGTAACCTGAAAGAGGCAGTTGAGTTCCTTCACGCGTTTGCGCAGGTCATCCTCGCTCTTCCGCAGCGTCTCTTCGGCCTTCCTGCGATCGGTAATGTCTATCGCAAAAGCGAGAAATCCGACAGGTTTGCCTCCCTCGTCTTTGAACAGAGTTACTGCCATCTCCGAAGGGAACGTGGTTCCGTCCTTTCGCAACTGTTCACTTTCACCCATGTGCCGACCGGTGCGTTTGACCTCCTCGTTGAACGGGTTCACGTAGGTTTTCATCTGCTCCGGAGTGTGGAACACACTGATATGTTTACCAACCAGTTCCTGCCCCGTCTCGTACCCGTGCATCCTGGCCCACAACGGATTGATGAACTGAATGGTTCCGTCAAGGTCAGCCATGCCGATTCCCTCGACCGCCTGTTCGGCGATCATTGCCAGACGCCGGAGCCTTTCCTCCGCTTTTTTATGCTCGGTAACGTCTCGGATGACCGTGACGATCTGCACGACCTTACCCTTATCGAGTATAGGTATCTTTCGCGCCTCTAATTTAAATTCCATTTTGCCAAATGTGTTGGTTTCCTCGCGAACAAGCGCCTTGCCGGTTTTGAATACGTGTTGATACTCGTCACGCACTTCTTCTGTCAGGAATGGAAAGGCCTTAAAGATGGTTAGCCCTTCCAGTTTGCTTGACAGACCCAATCGCTTGCACCACTTCTTCAAGGCCGGATTACACAGGATAATCCGCAGGTCTTTATCGACGACGTGAATCGCATCGCCCATCGAATCGAGCGTGGTCCGGTATTGGAGTTCCGATGCCAGCAGCGCCTCTTCGGCCTTCTTGCGATCATTGATGTCTATGGCAAAAGCCAAAAGCCCGATGGGCTTACCTTGCTCGTTCTTGAACCGGGTTACTGTCATTTCCGTGGGAAATTTGGCGCCATCGACCCGAATATGTCTGACTTCACCAGCGTTACACCCCTTGAGTTTGACTTTCTTATTAAAGGGGATTACATCGGTTTTCATCTGCTCTGGAGAGTGAAAGATGCTGAGGTGTTCACCGACCAGTTCGCTGCCGGACTCGTATCCGTGCATCCTGGCCCATGCCGTGTTGACGAATTGAAGGACGCCATCGAGGTCGGACACAACGACTCCCTCGCCCACCTGGTCGGCGATCATTGCCAGACGCTGGAGCCTTTCCTCCGCCTTATTACGCTCGGTGACGTCGCGGTCGATACCGATGATGTAATATTTGTCGTCCACCTTCAGCTGGGCCGCGGTCCACTCGTAGCAGTTTTCCTTGCCGTCCGGACGGAGCCAGGAGGCAGTGCCTTCCGACGGCAGGCCCTTCAGTGTCTGTTCGTGGAACGGCCGATCGCGAGGTGTGCTCCAGCGTACGAACTGGTTGATGTTATCGGCCTCCATCATTTCTTCCCGGCTTCTGCCGGACATCTCGATGTATCGGTCGTTGCACATCACCAACCGGCGCCGGTGTGTCTGCGGATCGTACTCGGCAATATTAATGCCGTCGGTGGTATTCTCCATTATCAGCCGCAGCCAGGATTCGCTTTCCCGCAACGCCTCCAACTCTTTTTCTTCCCGACCGGATGCCCGCTTTTTTCGCATGGTGCGTCTCCTGGGAGTTGGCAGAGACCTCCAGCGGCCACTTTTGCCGCTGAAACCTGATTCTCGTCAAGTATTATCTCATATCTGATGCAAAAGTGGGAAACAGACTTTTAGCAGTCCGTGGTGAAAGTGCTTCGAAAGGCGAGAGCGCGGGATTTCGCCCGGCCACAAGGAGCTTTAAACGCAGGCGAATCCAAGAGATTCGTCGAGTTTTCGCAACGCAGTGGACGGGTGAAAGACCCGCTCGTAGCCAGAATGACTTTCACCACGGGCTGTTAGGGACGGTTGGAGATATCAGGAAAACGTGGGAAAATAGTCTGCAAATTCCTTCGCCGACGCATTTGAAGAATACGGCGCGTACGTCTATACTATCGGAAGTTGATAGAAAGGAAAAATCAAACATGAATGTCAAATGGGCTGAACTTACCGGGCCGGAAATTGCCGAACTGGCCGAGACTACCGATGTAGCCGTATTGCCTTTCGGCTCACTGGAGATGCACGGGCCGCACCTGCCGGTTTCCACCGACGCACTGATAGCGGAGTTCGTCTGCGCAGAGGCCGCCCGGATAGAACCTGCGGTCGTGCTTCCGGTCCTCCGTTACACTCCCGCCCCGTCGATGAAGGCTTACCCGGGAACCATCTCGCTTCCCACGCGGCTGATAACTACCATCTTCGAAGCCGTCTGTGACGAGGCGGCGCGGAACGGCTTCAAGAAGATTGTAATATTCAGCGGCCACGGCGGCTGCGAAGTTACCGCCGACCTGCGGGAACGGTGGCTGGAAAAACGAAGCAAAGGCATGGTCGATTATTCCGTCTTCTGTGTGTTTATTTCGGACGCGATTGGCGAAGAAAATGCAAAGGCCTTCGACGGTCACGGCGGGGCGATGGAGACGTCCTGGGCAATGGCGGCCGCTCCGGAACTGGTCAAGGTAAATCGCGTCGAAGAGCCGGGACCGATAATCCAACCCGAATTGCCCGGAGTCTCATACGCGGACTACTGGATCAAGCAGGTTCCTTACGGATACAAAAACGATCCCAGGAAGGCCGACGCAGCCAGGGGCAAGGAAATGCTGAAGTCTGCCGCTGATTATCTGGCGGATGCCGTCAAGAAAATAAAAGGATTTGAAATAACTCCTTCGGCAACCTGAATCGGTCAGTATGCCGTGTGCGGTCGGTTCCGCCTGATATAAAACGACAGGCGCCTCCCGACACTGCCGCTACGCCCTAAGTACGGCTCGCGGTATCGCCGCGTTACTTCGCCGAAGGCGCCCGACAGATGCACTTAACTTATATGAAAATGAAAAATGAAAAATTACTGAAAAATATTTTGCTTAATGCTTGACGAAAGAAAATTATAGTGGTAATGTAGTGATTGTAGCATCCTTGGCCGATTCGGGAAGGGGGACGAAGCGTCTCTGCCTTTCAAGGGTCAAGGTTGTTCGCACCCGTTTCTGGAATGGGTGCCGGTAGTGCTTTTTGACAAGTGAACAGTGTAGCCGTCACGAGGATGTGACTGCCGCCGGAAGCGAAAATCACGATTGCGTCCGGTTGCGGTAAATTCTTTGCACGGGCGTCAAGCCCGTGCTGCAGGTCCTGTCAATCTTGCGAGACAAGGACCGATCTCAGAATCCTCGTGATGCTAATTATTAAGCCAGATAGCAGGATTTTGAGTTTTGCTTCGTCCGAAAGCCCCTTCGGGGCGATAGGACGGACCAGCCGGACCACCCCTAAACAGGTCCGGCAACCAGTATCACCTTTTCTTTTCGAACTGACCGCCCCCTCGGGGGCGTGAAGAACGATAAATCAAGTGAAGGGTTTGATCCTGGCTCAGAACGAACGCTGGCGGCGTGGCTAACCCATGCAAGTCGAGCGCGAAAGTTCCCTTCGGGGAGCAATTAGCGCGGCGAAAGGGTGAGTAACGCATGGGTAACGTACCCTAGGCACGAGGATAGTCCATCGAAAGGTGGAGCAATACTCGATGAGACCACAGTCCCTACGGGGACAGCGGTCAAAGGGTGGGGATTCCTTCGGGAACCTATCGGCCTGGGATCGGCCCATGTTCCATCAGCTTGTTGGTAGGGTAACGGCCTACCAAGGCGATGACGGGTAGCCGGACTGAGAGGTTGACCGGCCTCATTGGGACTGAGACACTGCCCAGACTCCTACGGGAGGCTGCAGGGATGAATATTCCGCAATGGGCGAAAGCCTGACGGAGCGACGCCGCGTGTGGGAATAAGCTCTTCGGGGTGTAAACCACTGTCAGGAGTTACCAAGCAAATCCCCCTAATACGGGGAGGCGTTGAGGAGCTCCAGAGGAAGCCACGGCTAACTTCGTGCCAGCAGCCGCGGTAAGACGAAGGTGGCGAGCGTTGTTCGGAATCACTGGGCTTAAAGAGCACGTAGGCGGCCCGTTAAGCGTCTTGTGAAATCCCTCGGCTCAACCGAGGAATTGCTTGGCGAACTGGCAGGCTTGAGGCAAGTAGAGGCGCGCGGAACTCTTGGTGGAGCGGTGAAATGCGTAGATATCAAGAGGAACGCCAGCGGCGAAAGCGGCGCGCTGGGCTTGACGAGACTTCCGAATTCGATTTATCGTGTCCGGAGGTCTCTTCCTGACGCTGAGGTGCGAAAGCTAGGGGAGCGAACGGGATTAGATACCCCGGTAGTCCTAGCCGTAAACGATGTCCACTAGGCTGGAGGTTCTTTGACGGATTTTCAGCCGGAGCGAAAGCGTTAAGTGGACCGCCTGGGGAGTACGGTCGCAAGGCTAAAACTCAAAGGAATTGACGGGGGCTCACACAAGCGGTGGAGCATGTTGCTCAATTCGATGCAACGCGAAGAACCTTATCCTGGGCTTGAAAAGCACGGATGCGTCCTCTGAAAGGAGTGTACGCTGCCCTTCGGGGTGAAACGTGTACAGGTGCTGCATGGCTGTCGTCAGCTCGTG
>DAOVFI010000634.1 GCA_030673005.1 Planctomycetales bacterium | reverse complement strand
ACTGGCGAGCAACTGTCCGCGGAAGCAGCTGCTGTGACTGAAGTAAGGCCGGCCCCTGTATGAATTTCTTTCATCGGCAAAGAGCAGATGATAGTCGGTTTTTAGTTGCAGTTTTTCCGCCGGCCGGCACGACCAGCCGAGTCCGAGGCGGTGGAGGTTGGTGGTCTCGCCGGGACGGTTTTCCAGCGCAACCGTATATGCCAGCATCTCGCTGAACTGAGGCCAGCGTCCCCAGAGCGGGTCGAACTGTTCGTTTTTACCGGTGTCCGGATCGTCGCCGGAGAGGAACTCGTATCCGACGCGGAAACTGTTGTTCAGCTTGTCCCTCAAATGATATTCCAGCAGGGTGTTGACCCCGAACGCGCAGAGGTCTTCGCCGTTCTTGTATCCGAACTCATGAGCGAATTCGGCGCGGTAATTCCAGTTCTCGGTTAGCGTCCCGGCCACGCGGGTGCCGAACGTGTAGATGTCGGCGTCGGTGCCCGCCTGCCACGGCGCATTGCGTCCGGGTCCGATGTCGCCCGGCTCACTGCCTATTTCCCGTTCGTCGTGCTTGTAAATGAAATAACCGCTGAGCTCGGTATTCTCCAGCGACTTGTTGGTAACATAAAGAATTACGCCGCGTTCGTCCTGCTCCATGTTATGGAAGTCCTGGTCGCAGAACGGTTTGATCCAGCGGTCCGAATCGGCGTGCTGGTCGATGTAAATCAAATCGGCCGTCGTCTGGATGTCCTTCATTTCCAGCGTTGCCCGGAGGGCGTCGAAGAAGATTGTCCGCGAACCGTCCAGCGGCGTGCCGTCCAGCACGAGCCAGCCGTTTCCGAAGATGATGTCCTGGCGACCGGCTTTCAACGTGAGCGGCAGGCCCATGATGTTGGACCACTTGACATTCATCTTGTCGAAGATCGCCTCGCTCATCGTCCATTCGTTGATGTAATAAGCGTTTCTTTGTCTCAACGTCCGCGCCGGCTGGCAGTAATGCCTTGGCTCATACACCAGGCGAATATTGAAATCCAGGTCCTTCAGCGGCGTAGCCGTCGCCCAGGTGCGGAAGCGGTAGCGCTGGAAGTGGCGGTCTTCCCTGTTAAGCAGCAGGTTGGCGACGAATATCTCTCGAAGTCTCGCGTCGGCGCCCAACTTCAGCCAATCGGTCGGCTGCTTGGCGGCTTCGAGCCAGTCATCGAACGCCGTTCCCGATTTCTCGGCCGGCTTGGTATCCTGACCGGGCGCCGCCGAGGCCCAGAACAGCGCCACTGCGGCAATCAAGACCACCATCAAACTCATACTATTTTTCATTTTTCTCTCGCTCCTTCTCAATAAACCCTTGTTCCGTTCGTTGCCGTGAAGGCAGGACAGACCCCTTTATCGTCACGGCGTTTTCAAAACACTCAAGACATCGCATTAGAAAACCTATTTACGAAAACAGTTC
>DAOVFI010000573.1 GCA_030673005.1 Planctomycetales bacterium | reverse complement strand
GCGGTGAACAGCAGCGATTGATACGAGTTGACTATGCCGTGGCCCAGGCCGAAGAAGTCGCCGAGCGGGACCAGTACGCCAGGGCTTTTCGCACCGTCCCACGTAATCTTGAGCAGACACTCACGGTAATGGTTCGGCTGGGTCATCCAGATGTGCGTGATGACGGCTGGACCCTTGATGTCGGCCAGGATGCGGGATTCGCCGGCGGGGATCGTCCAGGCGTCGTTGTTCCTTCCGGTGGTGTCCCATGACGAAAAACGCCCGGTCTTGCGATTGCGAATACGTGTCAGTTCCGACAGCATGATGTACTCCTTCCAGCCGGGTCGGGCACCGTGGCATGGCCGTCCCGGCCATGATTCTGCTATTTCACGCCCGTGCCACGTCATATGCCGCAGATGAATTGCCGGGACTGCGCTGCGCTCCGTCCCGGCCTACGGTTTTGTCCCAGCCTACGGTTTTGTCCCGGCAATCTCCGTATAGACTTTCTCCAGTTCATCCACCTGGCGCCGGTTCGAGGCGAACTCGCTGGCATCTCGGCAGGCGGCGGTTATTTCACGTCGCTTGTCCGGATCGGAAAGTTTTTCCATTGCTGCGACGATGCCCGCCCGGTCGGCAGGCGACTCTAACACGACGCCCGCGCCGTGCGCCAGTAACTCCGCCGCTCCGTTGAACCGCGTCGTCAGCGAGGGCAGGCCCCAGCGGATCGCCTCCAGCACAACCCGGCTGCACGCATCCTGCCAACTAAGCAGCACCACCGCATCGGCGGCCGAATATAATTCGAAGATGTTCGCGACGGTTCGCTCGAAAATGATCCGCCCACTCACGCCGAGTCTGTCGGCCTGCCGGCGATACGGCTCGATTTTCTTTCCACCGACAATAACAAGATATGCTTTCCCGGACGGTAATTCGGAAAATGCCTCGATGCACTCATCCACGCCCTTTAAGGCGAAATTGTGCGCGACGGTGAGGAAAACCAAGGAATTCTCGCCAATTCCCCACCGCTGTCGGCATTGTGCCCGCCAGGATACTCGCGTTGCTTCATCGACCTGCGGGACGTCCACTCCGCTATAAACGAGGCGGACGTTCTCGCGCCGGCCGTAGTGGACTGCGAACTCCTCTACCACCATCCGGCTGACGCCCAGGCACATCACGGACGTATCGGCGACGATTTGCTTCTCCAGCCTCGATTCGCATCGGTGTTTGGAATTGAACGTCATTGCCGCTCGCCTGATTATCCTGCAGAGTGGGCAAAGGCGTCGCTCTCTGCCGGCGTCCCGTCCCGGAACCGTCCCGCCGCGCGGCTGATAGACATTCGCAGCCGGGACCGGAAGCGTAGCGTGGACGATGTCATATCCTTCGCGATTTGCCACCTGCCGGACCGCATCGGCGAATTTCTTAAGCTGGCCCGCCCGTCCCACGCCAGCCCGGCCGAGAGGTAAAACCTCCACGCCCGCAATGTCAAGGCTGCCTTCCTGGCACAATATGGTTACATCGTGCCCGCGACGGGCAAGTTCGGCCGAAATCTCCGCAACCGACCGCTCCCGCCCGCCACGGGCAGAGTCCATCTTCTCAATGACAAGGGCAATTCTCAATTGGATGTTTCCAAAAAGATAAGCAGGGATGCAGGAGGTACACGGGATAAAACTAAATTATATGTTTATTATCCCCTGAATCCCCTGTATC
>DAOVFI010000314.1 GCA_030673005.1 Planctomycetales bacterium | reverse complement strand
CAGATAACTGTTGTCGGGCGGCGCACCCAGGACGTGTTCGAGTCGATTGGGAAGCCTCAATAAAATAGCCATCGCCGAGATGAGCACCAGCCGGTAATTCGGAATCAACCAGTACCAGGGGCTTTTTGACATTCCCGGCGTCTTGAGTTTTCGTTTAAGCGCAAGCGGCAGGACAATCCCCCCGACCAGCGTCGCGGCGAACATCATCTGCCTGGGCACGTTGTTGAAGAGATTCGTGATGTTGTGAACGTTGAATTCTTCCTGTTTATTGACGGCCTTGACGGCCTCGGGCGTGCCGTATCCCAGCCAGTGCTGACCCCAACTTGCTTCTTCACCGGCGAAAAACAGGGCGGCCAGTCCGCCCAGCAGCATTATCCAACCGACACCGCGCGGCAGTTCACGACGACGCAGAAATATAAGCACACTTGCAACAACGGCAAGCAGCAGAAACATGACGGTCAGGATCTCAATGATCCCCGTCTCTTCGGTCATCAGGTGCAGCCACCGCTGCTCGCCCAGCAGGGGGGTTAACAATCGAAGCGCCACCGACGCCAGCGGCAGTCCGCACCAGAGCCAGACCGGCAGGTCGCGTTTTTTTTCATTGGTTTCAAGCACGTGTTCTTCCTGATTTTCGCCGGCGCGGTGCGAGCCGATTTCGCCGGTGAAACAATATACCGCATTTCCACAACGCAGACCAGTCGGTAGGGTGTGGAAGGTTCTGCTTGCCACGCCGTAGCATTTGCGAAGGCGGGTTTCCTGCACACCGCGATTGGCGGATGAAGCGTTCGGTGCCTGCCTGTCGGCAGACAGGTGCAGGTAAAAGAACCTGCACACTCTACTAATACTACTACCTGCTGGAACTGTACAACAGTTGGAAAATATGCGATAATTGAGATTGTCGGGCAAGGATTCCCGGCCGCTTCAGAAGGCGAAATTCAGAAACTTTATAACTGTTCAGGCCTTTTCTTATGAATGCCGAAAAAAAGAGCAAGTCAGGCACACGAAATGAAAAAACAATTCATCTTTTTAGAATTGTTTTTTCATTTCTCCGTCGCAGCGTACGTCCGCGCAGGGGTAGTATTTATCACTCCAAACTGACGTAGTGATAAATACTATGTGTGCCTGACTTGCTCTTTTTTTCGGCATAGGGCTGAACGGTTACGAAACTTTTTTACAGGAGCGAGTGCGTGGCGAAAAGTAAAGCGAAAGCCGAAGCAACGGACACCGATAATTCCGACAACAATAATTCAACCGCCGTGGCGGTGGCGATGCCGGCTGAACTGACCTTCGAAAACGAGAATATCGAAGACCTCCTCATCGAAGAGGAGATGCGAGATTCATACCTGACCTACGCGATGAGCACGATCATGGACCGCGCCCTGCCGGACGTCCGCGACGGACTGAAACCCTCGCAGCGCCGCGTGCTGATGGCGATGCACGACCTGCACCTGGGACCACGCAGCAGGCATCGAAAGTGTGCAAAGATCGCCGGCGACACATCCGGAAACTATCACCCGCACGGCGAGGGAGTGGTCTATCCGACGCTGGTAAGGCTCGGGCAGGAATGGAGTATGCGCTACACGCTGGTCGATCCGCAGGGCAACTTCGGCTCGATCGACGGCGACCCGCCGGCGGCGATGAGGTACACCGAGGCCCGCATGACCGCCCCGGCCACCGAGATGCTCGAAGACATCCAGTACGACACGGTCGATATGCAGGCAAACTACGACGACACCCGCACCGAGCCGACCGTCCTGCCGGCAAAGTTTCCCAACCTGCTGGTCAACGGCTCGCAGGGCATCGCCGTGGGAATGGCGACCTCCGTCCCGCCGCACAACCTCGGCGAAATCTGCGACGCCCTGGTGCACCTGATAGACAATCCCGACGCCGGTATCGCCGACATTATGAAGATCGTCAAAGGTCCGGACTTCCCCACCGGCGGGATAATCTGCGGACGCGGCGGCATATATAAAGGTTACACCACCGGCAGGGGACAGATCATCCTCCGCGCGCGCTTGCACACCGAGCAGGCCCGCGGCGGAAAGACACTGATAGTCATCACCGAGATCCCGTACCAGGTCATCAAGACCACCATCATCGAGCGTATCGCCGGCAACGTCAAGAACGGGCGACTCCCCGACATCGCCGACCTGAACGACCACTCCGACAGGGACGGGATGCGGATCGTCGTTGAACTGAAAAAAGGCGCCGAACCGGAACTGGTGATAAATCAACTCTACAAGTACACGCCGCTTCAGAACACCTTCAGTATAATCAACATCGCCCTGGTCAACCGCGCCCCGCGAACGCTCGACATCAGGCAGATACTCGTCGCCTTCCTGGACCACCGCAAGGAAGTCATCCGCCGGCGGACGACTTTCCTGCTCCGCCGCGCACGCCAGCGGGCGCACCTGCTGGAAGGCCTGATCCTGGCCGTCGCCGACATCGACGACATCATCGCCATCATCAAGAAAAGCCCCGACGTCCCGACCGCGCGGGAGCGTTTGATGGCGAAAAAACTCCGCCTGACCGAGAAGGCGACCGTCCGCGAACTCCTGCCGGAGGCGTTCGTGAAAAAGGCCTCGCAAAAGGACGGCGTGAGCCTTACCGGCGTCCAGGCCGACGCAATCCTGGCGATGCAACTCCAGCGCCTCACCGGCCTGGAGATTCAGAAACTCGCGAAGGACTACTCCGCCCTGGTCGAGGAGATAGTCGGTTACGAGGCAATTCTCTCCGACGAGCGGCTTCTGCTGGACGTTATCCGCGAGGACATCTACGAGACAAAAAGCAAGTACGCCGACGCGCGCCGGACCGAGATCATCGGCGAGGTCGGCGAGTTCGACATCGAGGACCTCATCGCCGAGGAGGACGTGGTCGTAACCCTCAGCCACTCAGGTTACATCAAGCGAATGCCGCTTTCGACCTATCGCCTCCAGGGCAGGGGCGGGCGCGGCGTAATCGGTTCGGACAAGAAGGAAGGCGACTTCATCGAGCAGCTCTTCATCGCCTCGACGCACGATTACATGCTGTTTTTCACCAGCACCGGCAGAATGTACTGGCTGAAGGTCTATGACGTGCCGTCGATGAGCCGCCAGTCCAAGGGGCGCGCCATCGTCAACGTCCTTCAAATGCAGAAAGACGAGCGGGTATGCGCCGTCATTGCCGTCCGCGAATTCGACGATCGCTATCTCGTAACGGCGACTATGAAAGGGCAGATTAAAAAGACCATCCTGTCGGCGTACGGCAACCCGCGCAAGGGCGGCATCCAGGCGGCCGGGCTGGGCGCCGGCGACACCGTCATAGGTGCGGCAGTTACCCGCGGAGACGACCAGATCGTCCTGTGCACGCGCGACGGAATGTCCATTCGCTTCAAAGAAAAGAACGTCAGGCCGATGGGCCGGACCGCCGGCGGCGTCCGGGGGATTAACCTTCGCAAAGGCGACGAAGTGGTCGCAATGGCCGTAGTCGATACGACGGCTACGCTGCTGACCGTATGCGAGCACGGATACGGAAAA
>DAOVFI010000348.1 GCA_030673005.1 Planctomycetales bacterium | reverse complement strand
CTGCGTGGCGACCGAATCGGCGTATTATCGCGTTACACGTACACCCGCACTGCTCGGAAGGATGCACGCAGCCGTTACCGGCCTGCTGCTGGCGCTGACCCTGCCGGCGTCCGTGCCGTGGTACGTGCCGGTAACAGGAGCGGTCTTCGCAATCATCGTCGGAAAGGCGATTTTCGGCGGTGTGGGTCATTTCCTCTGGCAGCCTGCGCTTGTAGGCCGGTTGGCGGTAACGGCGATCTTCGCATCCCCGCTCTTCTCGACCAACCTGCTCGATCCGCCGAACTGGCCGGTGCTTGCGCAGAAACACATCGTCTTCGGTAACGTCCGCGAAGCCCGCACCGACGACCTTTACCGGAAATGGTCCGGCACTGAGCCGCCGAAAAAAGCGGACGCGTTCAACCTGCAACGACCGCGCCGGCAACTGCGGGAACTGACGAACCCGACAAGACCGGACCGACCGGCGCCGTCAATCGAAACGACCCTCCGCCAAATGCCGCCGGCGGGTGACCTTATCTTCGGCGCGCACGCCGGCGGCATCGGCGAGACATGCGCGATAGCCATTATCGTAGCCGGGCTGTACCTGGTGTACCGAAACTACGTTCGCGGGCACCTGCCGGGCATATTCATTCTCGCCGCCGCCGCCACCGCCGCCATCGCACCGGTCCGCGCCGACGACGGGCAATCGTGGCAATGGTTTCCAATCGCCTGCCAGGGCTTCGACGCAGGTTTTACGTACGTCGCCTACCACCTTGTCTGCGGAGAACTGCTGCTGGCCGGGTGGTTCATGGCGACTGAAATGACCTCGCGTCCCGTAACCGCACCGGCACAGGCGGTCTTCGGCCTGCTTTGCGGCAGCGCGGCGATACTTATTCGACTATACATGGATTACCCCATCCCCGCATACGCTGCCGTTCTGCTGGCAAACACCTTCACACCACTGCTGGACGCCGCTATCAGACCGAGAGTGTTCGGGAGAAAAAGAAGTCCACGAATTACACGGAAAAAATAATTGTAAGTCCTGCGCAGTGAAGGCAAAGCGCCATTGAGTGTTACCATGAATTGAACCAGGACCGGCAGATGGGTGGCACAGGTTTGTAACCTGTGCCACCCGCATGATTTATCGCTTCGGTCCGGCAAGGCCGGTTTTTTTCAGATCGGCCTCGGTAACTGTCTTTCCGTCAAGGACGGCGGTTATGGTATAGACCGGTTTGTTCGGGTCTGTCCGGTACCAATCCGGGCCGGGATTGACGCCGGTGATGACCTTCTTTTTGCCGTCTTTCTCGACCGTTACGCGATAGGTGAACTCTCTGCGCGCCTGTTTCATCAGCAGGCTTTTCAGCCATAAAACCGAAGCAGCGTAGTGCTTATAGATTACGTTGCCCAGCGTGTTGTCGAACTCGAGCGTAAAGGACCGACCACCGGTGCTCTTGCGCATCCCTAAAACAACCATCGCCCGCTTCATTTCCCCCTTGTATCCATAGATCTTTCCCGGAATCCACTTCGTGCCGGGCCGCTTGGAAAAATCTTCATCCTCTACCGTTCCGAGTCCTTTGACATCGACTTTAACGTTATCGACGTGGCAGCCGAGGCGCCCGCCGCTGCTGACGCCGGAATGGTACATTGCAATGTGTCCGTGCTCCTCCCACCTGACGAAACTACTCTTGCCCCTCGGCACTATCGACCGGCCTATACCCATCTCAACGTGGCTTAAGTCGAGATCGGCCTTTATGACACTGCTCCTGTCGTTGGTGTAAAACGGCAGTTTCCGGCTGTCCCAGACCGACTTGCCGGTGCTCTTGTTCGTTACGACAAGATGCACGGTGCTGTCGTCCTTGTTGTACGTCAGTTTGGCGTGGTGCGTCTGGGGCACTTTCCACACGTCGGCGGGCAGTTTAATGGCCTCGTGGAGGATGTGTCCCTTCAGGTCGTCATAGACGTCGAGGCTGATGACCAGTTTTTTCGACATGGTCCGCCACGAGATTCTTATGCCGTCCTCGTTATGCTCGTTCATTTTCGAATAATCAGTCAGCACGAGCGATTTGTCCTTTTGGCTCGGCGGCGGTGTGTGTCCGTCCGGGCCGGTGACGGTTGTTCGCATGTCATTGACATCGCCCCACTTGGGATACGGCACAAGGTGCCCGCCGTAGCCTTCGCAGTAGGTGCAGGTCCACTCCGCACCTTCGGTAAGGTTTTCTGACGGGTAATTCCTGTCGTCAATCTCGTTGGTGATGGTTACCTTCGCGCCGCGGACCGGCTTGCCCTTTGTATCCACCACTTTCAGGTCGAGGTAATACTTCGGCTGTAAGCGGCAGAACTTTGTGGCGGGCGTAAGTTTTCCGAACTTGCAGTTGATGAGGTTGAGCGTCCTTTCGGTCTCGGCGATTGCCCAGCAGGGCCTGCCCGTTTCCGTACTCTGCCAGTCGTCCTTGTCACCGGCGCTGAACTTTGAAATACTTCGCGCCTCGACTACAATGTTATCAAATACTGAATCATAGACGTTGAGGTGGCCGAAGGTGTCCCCGCCCTCAAAGACAACGCTCGCTGTTCCGCCTTCTTTTTTTCCCGTAAAGACAAGTCCGCGAAAGCTGCGGAGCGGGACGGTCGGCATAGTCTCCCTGAACCGGAAGGCTGCGGTAACCGGAGAAAACCTCGGGTTATACGTAACGCTCGGTCCGCTGGGGATTGTTACCAGGTTGGTGAATTTGGTGTTTTCGAGCACGAGGCCGCGCGGGGCCTGGAGGTACAGGAAGCCGCAGTTGTCGATGGTCGAGTTGCGGGCGATGAAGATTGCGCGGGAGTCGAAATAGCCTGCGGCGAAACCACCGGCCGGGACGTATTCGGTGTTATACGGGCTGGTGAAACGCCACTGGTAATGGTTCTCGTTGGTCGAGGTGATAGTGGCGTTTTCCAGTTTCAGCGTCGCCGCCTCGAAAATCCTGATGTGCCTCTGCCCCGGCGTTTCGCCGTGCATCTTGAGGGTCTCGCCGTTCAGGACAAGTTCAGCCGCGCCGT
The DNA here is from genome assembly GCA_030673005.1 of Planctomycetales bacterium. Classification (GTDB taxonomy): domain Bacteria; phylum Planctomycetota; class Phycisphaerae; order SM23-33; family SM23-33; genus DAOVFI01. The sequence continues at coordinate 207 of DAOVFI010000348.1, read as the reverse complement.
TCAGGACGAGGTCCGTCCGGCAGATGGCGGTTTTGGCGGCCTTGTCGTAACTGAACAGTGACTTGTTACCCACCATCGCAGCCACATCGGCAAGCCTTACCCCCCGGCCGTTTATCACGATTCCCTTCCTGATAACCTCGTGCTTTTTGACCTTGACGGACTGGTAATCTTTGAAAACCGCGCTCTTGTCGGGAAAGATGTAGCGGT
>DAOVFI010000308.1 GCA_030673005.1 Planctomycetales bacterium | reverse complement strand
CTTCGCCTACCTGCTCATCGCACAGGGCAAAACCCTCTATTACACCGCGAAAATCCTCGACGACGGTAAGATACCGAACTGGCCCGGACAAATCGGATCGGGCAAGGCAGTGCAACTGCCGGCGGTCGATATTGGCGGTCTCGAGGCCTTCTCGTACATGCGCGGTCTGAAGATAAAGGAAGGTTATCCGGCCCATATTATCGACGGCAGCCCACAGGAGAGGCTGCCGGCCGGTAAGGTCGCTGAAGTGCTCCGCCCGGGACCGGTGAAGGTCAAATGCATCGCCTGGCTGGATCGCGGCCTGGAAGGGGCGCTGATGCTGACGGGCAGGATGAACGTTACGCTCGGAGTGGGGCAGTTCGCCCGGCTGCCCGAAGCCAGGCGCAAGCAACTGCTGTCCGACCTGTCGGCGCGGATGAAAAAGGACGCCTTCAGCGCCAAGGCCGCCTGCGCCGACGCCGTGCGAATGGGCCGACCGGCGGCGCAGATGCTGATTCAAGTGGTCAACGACGGTAAGGCGAAGGATTTCGCGCGCATGTGGGCCTTGACCGCCCTGGCGGGAATTGGAGGAAAAGACGCAGCCGGGACGCTTATCGAATCCCTGACGGATTCGACCGCCGGCGTAAGATACGTAGGGGCCTATTACGGCCTGCGGGCGAAAAACGACAGGTTCGACAAGGCGCTGACCGCGCGGGCGACGAGCGGCAAAGACCCGATGCTGACCGCCTGGGCAATTATGGGATACCTGAAGTTCCGAAAGAAGGTTCCTCCCGCGCTGATGGAGGCGGGCGTTAACAGCCGTCAGTGGCGGGCGCGTGCGGCAGTAGCCGAAACTATTCTCCGTGGCCGACCCGACCGCTCGCATCTGCCCATCCTGCGAAAATTAATCAGCGACCCGAACGAGATGATCCGCCGGACAGCCGCCAGGGCAATCCGCTATACGGGAGATAAATCCGCCGAAACCATCGGCGCTCTTATCGAGGCCCTTGCTCTCGAAGGCGACAATGCAAGGCACGCCGTCGCCGCGACTCTGTGCGCGCTGACGAAGAAGAAGTGGGCCTATCGAACCGATGCGACCGAAGAAGAAAAACGGAAGGTCGTCCAAAAATGGCGGCAATGGTGGGAGCAGAACAAAGACAGTTTGTAGGGTATGCAGGTTCTTTTCCCTGCCTGCCTATCGGCAGACAGGCAGGAAAAAGAACCTGCCGCACCCTACCTGCTTTATACATATACGTATTCACCCGACGATGTAGATCGGGCTTGACCACGCCAGATGTCCGTCTTCCTGGCGCACGCAGACATAGATGGGGTTATCGCCTTTGAGAAGTCGCGTCAGCGGGATTTGGAATTCAAATTCACTCGGTCCGCTTCGTTTCGGGAGGCGGTATGCCTGTATCTGCTTGTCCAGTCCGCCCGCTTGCCAGGTTTTCGGGGCAAGTCCGATGGAGCGGACGGGGCAGGAAGCCTTCCGCTGGACGGTGTCGATAATCAACGTACCGGCTGCGGGTTTTTCCAGATCGAGAATCACGCCCGCCAGTCCGCCGGTGGTAACCGATTCCCACTCCAGGGCCGCCGGACCTGTCTGCCGGACCTGCCGAAGCGGGTTCCAGAAGTTAATCGGCGTGAATTTCCGGATGCGATTGCCTTTGACGGTTAGCGAGCCGTCCCACGTTGCGTTTCGGTATCTTCCCTTTACCTCCGCGCCCGACCAGATGACCTTTATCCGCCGACCAAGGTCTTCGGCGCCGAACGGTCTCATTGTTCGCAGCACCTTCAGTCCGTTGCGGATTTCGACCGAATCGATCGGCGCGGTCCCGACGACGCGGACTGCAAGCAAGCACCTGCCGTCGCCGCCTTTGATCACGTCGCCCATCATCGCTTCGCGCCCGTCGGACGTGGTAACGTTGACATCGAGCAGCAGGCGGTTGCCGGTGGTCGCGTAAAAATGCCTCGCCTTCATCGCTTTGTAAATACTGTTACGGTCAAGTTTTCCCGCCAGCACGCACGTCAGCCCGCCGAGGCTGCCGAACGAACCGGAGCCGGGATACGACGCTCCGGGCCGGCACTTGTGCCCGTCGGAGTTGGCGCAGATACCGATGCGATAGCCCAGGGACAGCGCCTCATCCACCAGCCACTCGAACGTGCCCCAGGCCGAATGTATCTCCATCGCCACTTCTGTTTCCGGATCGTGCATCCGCACGTTAGCGTATCGCCCGCCGACGTGGGCGAAGACGAACGGGCCGGGACCTTTGAGGTTGGCGAACATTTCCGTAGCCGTCGGCGAGTCGGGATATTTCGACTCATGCCCTGGTATCAAGTCGCGGCAGCTTCGTGTTATCCATCCGCCTTCGGACTTATAGAACACGTTCCGGTCGCCGCCCAGCGGCGTGTTGCCGCTCCACTCGAAGCCGGGGAAGGTAACGAACCGCCCCGGTTTATAAAACTTCCGCGTCGTGCGGTTTATCTCCGCCCAGAATTCGTCGGTAATCTGGAAGTCGTTGCCCTGGTGGCCCAGGATGTCGAGCAGGGCGTAATCGCGCCCGAAGCGGAAGTAGTCGGTTATCGGATTCGTCCCAACCGTCTCGCCGGACTGTGCGTGGAAGTCGGCCCAGAACCGGCCCAGCGGGGCGGTGTCTGCGAGGACTTCTATCGGGTTGCTCGTTGCCGACAGGCGGGTCTTTTTATCGGCGGCCTTGACCGTCCGCACGCCGGGTTTATCGAAGCCGGGATGGACTATCCGTCTCGGCCTGGCGGTCGGATTGCCCCAGGCGTCTTCGAGTTTGAGGTGATAGGCAAATTTTCGCCCCGCCTTCACCTGCGACGGCGCAATGCAAACGGCTCGGACGGGCCTGTCGGCGACGACGCGAATCGCCGGCCAACGCGGCAGCTCCTTGAACTGATGCGTCGCGATCGGGTCCACGAGGGTCTTGAATCCCAGCGCCCGCTCGCGGAACGTCTGCATCTGCCAGCCGGGCGAACCGCCGGAGGTATCGCCGAAGACCACGATAATCTTCTCGCCTTTGTTCAGGTATCCGAACCGCACCTGCAGGAACAGTGACTGGCAGTATGGGCGGGTGTTACCGCGGCGGTCCCATCGCGGGATGATGCGGCAGTCGCCGGTCGTGCCGATGCTACAGTAATTCGGCGCCTTCGGATCGTCGAACTGAGGCTGGCCGAAATCGCCCATGCGACGAAGTGAGATCTTGAGATAGCCGCTGTCGTCGATTGGATGACCGGCGGTATAGGTGTAAGTCAGCGTTACGTAAGAACCGGCTACGACCGGTCCGGGCGGGGAGATTGTTGCTTTACCAAGGTTAAGTCTCTGCATGAGTGGCTCCAGAATTATTAAGGTTGTCCGGAAAATTTGAGAAAGTGAATTTACCATCGCCGCGAGGTAAGGTGAAGGAAAAACCGCCGGGTGCCGTGGCCGCTGCGTTTGCGGCCACGCGGATGCGCGGACGCAAACGTGGTCGCAAACACCGCGACCACGGCACCCAACTACATTCTATCTGCGATCATCTGGAGTTTCTTGGCGTGGCATTGTTTCCAGATGAGCGCCTCGACCAGGCTGGGCGGGTCGGCGAATCTCCGATCACGCCGGATCGCTTCGCGCAAGGCCCG
>DAOVFI010000689.1 GCA_030673005.1 Planctomycetales bacterium | reverse complement strand
GAGTCGTTGACCATCGTCAGGTATTCGCGCTGCTCGTCGGTCAGGTCCGTATCGAGCGCCAGTTCCGTCATGCCCATAATCCCGTTCATCGGCGTGCGGATTTCGTGGCTCATATTGGCGAGGAACTCGCTCTTTGCCTGACTGGCGTCTTCGGCGGCGGCCTTTGCCTTTTGTAATTGATCCTCGGCTTTCTTTCGCTCGGAGATATCGCGCACCACTGCCTGGAGAACAGTCCTGCCGTCCAACGTCAGGCGGTTCAAGAGCACCTCGGTGGGAAACACGCTGCCATCTAACCGGCAATGCGTCCATTCAAAACGATATGCCCCTTTTTTCATCGCCGTGGCGATATTCTCATCGGCCGCGGCGCGAGACTCACTTCCGTCGGGCTGGAGGCGCGGAGACAACTCGCTCGGATGCTTTGTAAGAAACTGCTCCCTGCCGTCGCAGCCGAAAATCCACAATGTCGCGTCGTTGCAGTCGAAAAAGCACTTCTCATCAAGCAGCATTACCGCGTCACTCGTGGCCTCGAATAGGGTGCGAAACTTCGACTCGGAATTACGAATCGCCTCGTCGGCCAGTTTCCAATCAGTGATGTCACGGTCCATGCCGCGATAACCCAGCAAATTCCCGGCCGGATCCAGAATCGGCACTCCGCTGGTCTCCAGCACCACGCGTCTTCCATCCTTGTGAAGATTCGTATTCTCCATCCTGTCGATTGGTTTTCTATCCGCCATTATCGTCTGGAACAATCCGCCCAAACGGTCCGCCTCCTCGGGGGGCATTAAATCGAACGGAGTCTTGCCTATGATTTCCTCCGGTTGGTATCCTAAAAGGTCTGTAATTTTCGGACTCGCATAGGTGTACACACCATTCTTGTCCACTTCCCACACCCAATCATTACTTGTCTCGACCATTGAACGGAATCGATCCTCGCTTTCCCGCAGTTTGTCCTCGGCCTGCCTGCGCTCAGTAATGTCGTTGAAGACGCCGGCGTAATATATCGGATTGCCGTTATCGTCGTAGATGGCGAAAAAGTTGGCGGTTGCGGGGATGACCTGTCCACCGGTTGATACGAGGTCCAATTCGCCGACCCACTGTTCGCCTCGAAAGACTTCCGGGAGTATCTCATCACGCAGACGGCGCTGTGTTTGTTCGTTATAATAGGAAACGAATTTCTTTCCCAGGGCGTCTTCGGGCATCTCTTCACCCACGATGCGGCAGAAGGCGGGGTTGACA
>DAOVFI010000672.1 GCA_030673005.1 Planctomycetales bacterium | reverse complement strand
TTCACGAAATCGCGGCATGGCATAGCCGGGTGGCAAGCCGGCAGGCAGGCGTTAACATCAAGTCGCTGCATCGTGGTCGCAAACACAGCGACCACGCCACCCTTGATAATCAGAATGTCAATCTCGTTCCGGCGTGTAGCGGTTCGACCTGACCGATGAAATGTTCTGCCAGATACTCGCTTCCGCGCCGGCCTGTGCAGTGGCAGGGATAGACTCTCTCGACGCCGGCTTCGGTCAGGGCGGCGACGGCTGCGGCGAGGTCTTCTTCGTTCGCAGGAGCGAGGTGAAGCCCGCCGACGACCGCGATTATCGGTTCGCCGCGTGCGAGAAATCGACCCGTCCGCAGCGTGTTCTTCAATCCGCGATGGCAACAGCCTGTAAGAATCACCCAACCATCGGAACCGCGAAGCATCAGGAAAACCTCGTCGGCGAACGTATCGCGGATCAGTCCGTCTTCGGTCCGGACGACGAACCTGTCGATCTCCGGTTGGGGGCCGCCTATAGGCCCGCTTATCAGGACGCCGTCGCCCAGCAACTCCGGCGCCAGGATCGGATAATAGACTGCACCTTGCCGCTCGAGGGCATTACTGTTGCTCTGCCAGCCGATCGGGACCATCTGCTCGCCGGGCCGGTCGCTCCAGCGCTTCGCGAAGGCGCCCGGATGGGCGTGAACCCGCAGGCCGGAACCCGCGGTCAGAAGCGCATCAATTCCACCGGTGTGATCGCAGTGGCCGTGACTGATTACGACGCCTTCGACCGACGTCAGGTCAATCGACAAGGCCGGGGCGTTCGCCAGGAGCGCCTCCGGCGTGGCGCCCGTATCAAACATTAAATCCAACCCGCCGGCGGCGACGTGTACCGATAGCCCCACCTCACCGACAAGGCTGTCGTCCGGAGCGGTGTTCTCAACTACGATGGTCAATTCAACCGACATGCTCGGCGGACATTATTACGAAAAAGTTTCCTCCCGGCAACATTTTAAGTAGCCTGTAGCCGGCACCCGAATATTAATACTCCGTTGCTCACAGGCAGTCGGTAACATAGACTAACCCGCCGGATGGGAGAGGATGAATGAAGATTGCGTATTTTGATTGTTTCTCAGGCGCTGCCGGCGACATGATTGTCGGTGCGCTGCTGGACGCCGGGCTGGACTTCGACTCGCTGCGCGAGGCGCTGGCGACGCTGGGCCTGCCGGGCTGCGACATCTCGGTCGAGAAAGTCCGGCGCGGCGAACTCGTCGGGACGAAATTCACGGTAACTGCGCCGCAGACCGATCAGCCGCACCG
>DAOVFI010000090.1 GCA_030673005.1 Planctomycetales bacterium | reverse complement strand
GGACCGGCGGCACATGCTCCCGATCGAGATCCGTTCGCTGGAGAGCGGGCTGGTTACGAGGTACAACGGTCTGCGCGAGCCGGACGATGGCGAGCCGGTCGCGCCCGAGGCGCTCGGCCTGGTGCTGGTGCCAGCGATGGTATTCGACCGCCGGGGCAATCGTCTCGGACGCGGGGCCGGTTTCTACGACCGCTTCCTCGCGGCGCCGGAGTTTCACGGCGTCGCCGTCGGGGTGGGATTCCACGAGCAGATTGCCGACGAAGTGCCGGTGCACGACCACGACATGCCGGTGGACATGTTGGTAACCGACGAAGAGATTATGCGGTTTGACAGAGACGGACCGACCGAATAGGGGGGGCAGGCTCCAACAGGACAACACGGGGTGATGAGAAACGGATAGAGATGAATACTGAATAATGAACAGGGAATATTGAACTTCGAAGGAAAGAAACAGACCGCCTCTGAAGTGTGTATTTTACTTCGAAATTCGAAATTCCCTGTTCAATACCTGCCGGCCGTTTAGATATTCTCTTATCGGGTGCCGTGGTTGCGGTGTTTGTGACCACGTTTACATCAAGGCGTTTTCGCGTGGTCGCAAACACCGCGACCACGGCACCCAGCGTTTTTGTGTCGTACAGGGCATGGAAGCCCGGAGGTTGGTAACATGACAGCAGGACAGCGCCGCTTTGTAGCCGTACTGGTTACAGCAGTCATAGCCGTTTTGATCGGCATCGGTATCAGGAACTACTTCAAGCCGGACGACAAGCCGGTCGAGCAACCTCCCGGACGTTCCACGACCACCGGCCTGACCGCTCAGACCGGGCCATCGACCGCCCCCGTCCAGCCGGACCCGCCGGTCCGCCCCGACCCGCCTGTTCCGATTCCCGGCGTAAAAATTACCGCTGCCGTCCGAGCCGCCGCACTGACGGTGCTGCAACGGGGGTTGGACCTACACAAGCAGGGAAAACTTCTGAAAGCGCGGTCGGCGCTGGCCGACGCGCTGGCCAGCATGGCGCTGCCGACAGAACAGGCCCGAATCGCGCGGGAAAAACTGATTGAATTGGCCGACCGGACGCTCTTCAACCGCCGGGTCGTCGAAAAAGACCCGTGCACGTTCTTGTACACGTTCAAGCCCCGCGAGGTGCTGGTGCGGGTCGAGCGGAAACTGAAACTCCGCGTACCGACGCAGCTGATCCAGAAGATCAACAGCATTCGGAATCCCTCTACAATCCAGATTGGTCAGACCCTCAAGATGATTCGCGGCCCGTTCCACGCGGTAGTCTATAAAAGCCGCTTCGTCATGGACGTGTTCCTGGAAGAACCGAAGACGCACAGGATGATTTTCGTCCGTCGGTTCCGTATAGGCATCGGCAAGGACGGCTCCACACCGGCAGGGCGATGGCGGGTCGCTCCCGGAAAAAAAACGCCGGGCGCATCCTGGATACCGCCGGTCTCCAGCAATCTGCCGCGAGAGAGTATCCTGCCGGGCGATCCGAGATACCCGCTGGGCAGGAAGGGCTACTGGATCGGCCTGGAGGGGATCGGCAAAACGCCGTACACAAAGGAAGACGCCTACGGCATCCACGGAACCAAAGACCCGTCCAGCATAGGCAAGGCATCGTCAATGGGCTGCATCCGCCTGGCCGACGACGACATCGAAATGCTCTTCTTCATGCTCTACGAGCAGTGGAGCAAGGTAACCATTTTACCGTAAGCGGCGCCATTGTAAAAAAAATCGTTCCCGACGGTATCAAAATAACGCTGCCGCAATCGCCGAACGGCAGGCCCTGCCGGAAGGCAGGTGTTCAGTTTGCCGTTCAGCGCCTTGAAAACTGTCTTGAACCTTGGGGGGAGTGTTCTAGTAGTCTGTAACACGTATTTTGATGGGTGCCATGTCCTCACGCGCAGCGAAGCGAAGCGGGTGGGCATGTTGGCGCCACAGCATGTTCACGCCCTTCACTTCGTTACGGGCGAGAACAGGGCACCCATCATTTGAGATGTTACAGACGATTAATCTTTTTCCCTGCTCCGCTGGAGCAGGTTGACCTTTGCGCCGCCGACGCGGGCTTCGGGGATGCCTTCGGGCCAGAGGCTCATAATCACGCTTACGTCGTTGTAGGTCGCGTCGTAAGCGAACGTAAAGGACACGTACAGGCGTGGGAACTTGCGCGTCAGAGTCAGGCTTGTGGAGAGGTTGTCGCCGCTGTTGAAGTCGAAGTCGTACTGCTCGAAGGCGCTGACGGTGTATTTTCGGTTAATCTGATAAGAAGCGCCGAAGGTCCCGATCGAACTGTCCAGGTCTCTGATATATCGCAGTCCGGCGTAGTATTTCAGGCGCGGGTCGCGAAGAACGGTAACGCCCAGGTTCGCCAGGGCGAGGTCGCCGGAATCGATGTCGTAATTGAAATCGGTCCCGATGACGGTTGAGTCCGAGACGCACCAGGCCGCTTCGCCGTTGACGGCGTTGCGTGGCCGGCTGTACTCGGGGCGGTAGAAGTTGTACTGCCCGTCTGACGGCAGGTGGCAATAGTCTTCGTCGAACAGGCTGACGGCGAGGTTCAACCGCAGCCAGTCCGAGATGTGGCGGTTTTCTTTCGGCCCGCGCTTGGTCTGCCACAACTGCCGAACGCCGATCGTCCCGCCGCCGAGACGCTGGATATACTGTTCAATCTCCGGGCTGAACGGGTAAAGCCGGTCCGGCTGGACGGGCGTGCAGGAGAAGAACGCGCCGCCGTAGGGCGTGATGACGTGCTTGATACGATGCAGGTCCCACAGCCGGCTCTCGACGTCATTGTGAATCCGCCAGATGTCGGTGGATGCATTGATGCCGACCTGTCCCCAGGGCCGGGTCAGTGCGCCTTCGCGGGGTGTGTCCGACCAGGAAGAAATCCTTCCGGCTACGGTCGGGAGGAACCTGACCGGTCCGATGGCGAAGGGTGCGTCGATTTCGGCCCGCCCGTCGCCCCGCGCGGTCGCGTCGCTGGAGTGCAGGCCGCTGTCGTCGTCGGGGCGGTAGCGGATGACGCCCATGTGACTTTCGCCGTGGAACGTCAGGCGATCGCCCCAGAGCGGCTGGCCTATCAGGTAGGCACCAATGTCCGGATATGCTTCCGTCTGGGTCATAAAATCGTTAATCCGCCCCTTGCCCAGAGCGGTAAAGGCCCAGTTGTCCCGCTGCTTCTTGGCGTAAATGAGCGTTTCCTGCGGTTTTTCGGTCCAGTACTCGCCGGGGTGGAATTGTTCCAGGAAGTTCCTGTCGCAGAGGTAGCTGAATTCCATCTGGACCTGCCAGTCTTTCGGCAGGAAGTGTCTGTGCCGCCAGAGGAACCGTCCGCGATTCTTCGGCGCGTCGATGTTTTCACGTTCGGTGCCGAAGTCGTCTTCGCCTTCGGAGTCGCTCATAAAGGAGCCGCGGGCGTATCCGCTGTAGTTTTGGCGTTTGTAACGGACTTTCGGGCCGATTGTGAAACCTCTCTCGTACCAGTTGGTCTCTACCGTGCCCTTGAAACCATCGGGGCGCGGAATTCCGATCAGGCGGAAGAGGTACCAGTCCGCCTCGGCGCCCCAACCGTAGCGACCGTCGCTGCCGAACTGGATCTTCCGCAGGGCGGTGTGTCCCTCCCGTGCGTCGCCGACGATGCGGGGCGTCCACAAAACAGGAACCGTGGCAATGTTGAACGTGGCGTTTTCGAGTTTGGTGCGCCAGGAACGCGGTCCGACCGCGACCCATTTCTTTTCCTTCTCGTCGTAGTGGTAAGGGGTGGTGTCTTCCATGTACACTTTGCGGGCGGCGATATGATAACCGGGCGTACGGAAATCGCTTGTGGTAACGATGGCCTTGCGGAAGTACCACTTGCCGCCCTTGACTCCCACCCGTTCGTCTCGTTCGGACAGGGCGCCGAGTTGCCGACCCTCTTTGGCGATAACATACACCGGAATGTTCCGCTGCTCCTGAATCGTTCGCATGACCGGTTCGATGATAATGGCCCTGGAGTTCCGGAAGTCATAAAACAGGCGCGGTCCTTGAATGGTCCGCTCACCGCTTCGGAGTGTAACGTCGCCTTCCAGGTATGCCCCGACGATCTTTTCCGGGACGGAACCCACGGCGTCCTTTCGAGGCGCGGTGTACAGTACGGCTGCATCGGCCCGCATATATACGAAAAGGTCGCTGTCGGGATTTCCCTGCGAGAGATATACGTTGCCCTTGATGATAATGATTCGCAGTTTCTTTTTCGGATCGTTCGGGTCGGTTATTTCCTTGCTGGTGATTTCGTCGGCGCGGAATGCTATGTGCCGGTAGGGGCGCGGCGGCGGTTCCGGCGCCGGTTTGACGGTTATGGGGGGGCTGGTTCGCGCCGGGGCGGTAGTCGTCGCAGTCGTTGTGGTTGGTGTCGGCGGCGTTATGGTCGTGAGACGTTTTCGAATCGCCAGTGCGCGCTTGTAGAGCGACCGCGATTCAAGGGACTCTTCGATGCACCTGGCTATCCCGGCCCGCAACCGGCCATGCTGGTGAAGGACAACCATTATTGCCCGGTCGGTGGTGGTGGTTCCGTCGGCCTCGACGATCCTGGCCTTGCGGGTCGGACCGCCCTCGACGTACAACTCGATGTCGCGGAGCTCGCGCCGGCCAAGGCGGCGTTCGGTAATCCACAGTACGGCGTTGCGCCCGCTGATTTTCCGTTTGCCCAGCGTCAGCGAGAAATCGCCCAGGATGACGTCAACTGTCTCACCGGCCGAGGTGAAGGTGTGCATCATCTTTCCGGCGATAACGGCGTCGGTATGGAGATAAACCTGCTCCCGGTCCCCGGCCGCGGCGGCGGCACAGACCGATAGAACGACGCCCGCCACCAGAACCGACAGCGGTTTCACGCGATACCGACCGAAATGATCCGATGAACCTGTCACGTTGTATTAATAAAACGACGAATCCTGCGTGCGATTATAAGGCGGGGCGTAAACGTGTCAAACTTTCTCTTCGGGCACTGTTGTAAATCAACAGGAATGTAGGCTGGGTTGCCAGGCCCGCTTTTTTCGTCTAACTTGCACACGGACCCTGAAAACGGTAGATTTCCACATCTCTGATTGAAAGCAGGATAAGGAAAATGAATTAAGGATGAAACATGATCATTCACGCCGGCGAACTGTCAATCCAATGCCTCGTCCTTGGCGACCTGATGACCAACTGCTACGTACCGGTCTCTGGTGGCACAGGTTTTCAACCTGTGCGCGCCGCCGGGGCCAACGTCGTTTCAGATGCTTTGAACGACACAGGTTACAAACCTGTGCCACAAACAGAGGTTTGCTGGGTGGTTGATCCGGGTTTGTCCGCCGGTCCGCTTCTTGAGTATCTTGAGCGGACCGGCCTGTCGCCCGAGCGAATCCTCCTGACCCACGGTCACGCCGATCACATCGCCGGCGTCGCCGCCGTGAAGGAGGCCTTCCCGGATGCGGTGCTGACCGTCCCACATGACGACGTACACATGCTGACCGACCCGGCAGCCAATCTGTCGCTTCCCTTCGGCTTCAATATCACCACGCCGGCGCCCGACCAGACCGTCCGGGCCGGCGAAGAATTGAAGATGGGACCGTTGACGTGGCGGGTTATCGATACATCAGGCCACACTCCCGGCGGAGTGTCCTACTACTGCGCTGAGGCCGAGGTTGTCATCACCGGCGACGCGCTCTTCGCCGAGAGCATCGGCAGAACCGACATCCCCGGCGCAAGCGAAGCCCGCCAGTTAAAAAACATCCGCGAAAATCTGCTGACCCTCCCGGACGCCACCCGCGTCCTGCCCGGACACGGACCGATAACGACCATCGAACACGAACGCCGTCATAACCCGTTCCTGAGTACAGGATTTCACAAATGAAGGGTCAAAATAAACGGTAAGTAGCCCGTAGCCCGTAGCCCGTAGTCAGTAGCCAGTAAACAGAATGTGTTTTTACCGGCTACCGGCTACTACATGGAGCGATATTGGTGCCTTTGTCGTACCAAGGAGAGTCGGATGACGTCTCGCGAACGTGTATATCGCGCGCTGGAGTTCAAATCACCCGACCGCGCCCCGCGGCATCTCTGGCGGTTGATGGGGTGGGCGGAGATGTTCGCCGCTGATGAGCTCGAGACGATGCTGAAGGAGTTCCCCGAGGATTTTACCGGTTGTCCCGAGCCGGTTCTGGCGCCCGGCGACCGCAGCCGGGGCGTCAGGGGAAAGGATCGCAAGTGGGTTGATGAATGGGGATGCGAGTGGGAGGCCGCTGAGTTCGGAGCGATCGGCGAGGTGAAGCGTCCCCCGCTGGCGGACTGGTCGGAATTGGATAGTCTCACCCCGCCGTGGGAAATCCTCCGGCGCGCCGACTGGGACGCGGTCAATCGAGCACAGGAGGTCAACCTCGCCGGCGAGTGTAAGTTTATGCTTACCGGCACGCCCGTCAGGCCCTTCACGACCGTCAGGCCGTTCGAGCGGATGCAGTTCCTGCGAGGCAGCGAGAACATTTATATCGATCTGGGATACGGCACGCCGCAGGTCCGCCGCCTGCGCGACATGGTGCACGAGTTCTATCTCGAGGAACTCCGCGGCTGGGCGAAGACCGATTGTGACGGGATAGCCTTCATGGACGACTGGGGCTCGCAAACCTCGCTGCTGATCTCCCCGGAAATGTGGCGCGAACTGTTCAAGCCGCTGTACAAGGACTACTGCGACCTGATCCACGCCGCCGGAAAGAAGGTCTTCTTTCACTGCGACGGATACATATTCGACATCTATGAGGACCTTATCGAGATCGGCATTGACGCGATTAACAGCCAGTTGTTCTGTATGGACATCGAGGAGATAGGTCGGCGTTTCAGGGGCAGGATCACATTCTGGGGCGAGATCGATCGTCAGCGGGTGCTTCCGTTCGGCTCGGTCGAGGATGTTCACAAGGCCGTCGGGCGAGTCCGTCGCGCGCTCGACGACGGCGCCGGCGGTCTGGTAGCGCAGTGTGAGTGGGGGTCTCACAATCCGTCGGAGAACATCCGCGCCGTCTTCGAGGCCTGGGCGACGCCGATAGACCAACTGCCGTAAGGTCGTGGCACGGGCGTCTCGCCCGTGCCACCCCACGAACCATGGCCGGGACGGCCATGCCACGGGCGACGACGCAACCGCTTTGCTGTTCGCAATATATTCATTGATTAATCGGGCAAGACCGATATAATTACATATAAACGCCCATGCCGGGCACGCAGATAATAAGGTGGCTTTTGCGGACGCAGCCGGAGAATTCAAGTCTCTCAACCCCCGCTCCAGCGGGAACGGTCGGCGTCCGCGCAGGTATTATCGCCGTAGTATCCATATCGTGCGTGCCTTAGGGCAGGTCCGGCGCTTCTCCCCGAAACAACCGACGGCCCTGAGGCTAAAAGGCTTCAGGGCCATTTTTGTGTCCACGAATTACACGAATAAAAAATGTCCACGAATTACACGAATTATTTTAAAGGAATAACTTCCGCAGTCGCCAAAGGCGCCATCCGGGAACTCGGCGCGCTATGCTTGCCCGAAGGTTTTGTATTAATTCTTTCGTGTAATTTGTGTAATTCGTGGACATACTTTGAACAATCGGTGAAAAGCCATGAATGACAAAAAAAGAATAGAAATATACGACACTACGCTGCGGGACGGCGCGCAGGCTGAAGGCGTCTCGCTGTCGGTAGAGGATAAACTCATGATCGTCGAGAAACTCGACGCACTGGGTGTCGATTACATCGAGGGCGGTTATCCTCTTTCCAATCCGAAGGACGAGGCCTTTTTCGCCGAGGTTCGCAAACGATCGCTGTCGCATGCGAAGATAACGGCCTTCGGCATGACCCGACGAAAGGGCGTTGCCGCCGGTGAAGACGACGGTATCAAATCGCTGCTGGACAGCGCCGCGCCGGTTGTAATTATCGTCGGCAAGAGTTGGGGCCTGCATGTCCGCGACGTGCTGCGCGTCAGTCCGGAAGAGAACCTGAAGATGATTTCCGAATCGCTGGCGGTTATCGCCGAGGCCGGTCGAGAGGTTTTTTTCGACGCCGAGCATTTCTTCGACGGGTATCGCGCCGACGCCGATTACGCTGTCAGGACGCTGGAGGCGGCTCTGGAAGGCCGGGCGTCGCGCCTGGTGCTGTGCGATACCAACGGCGGGTCGCTGCCGGAGTATATCCGGCAGGTTACCGAAGACGTCCGGCGGCGATGGCCCGACGTGATAATCGGCATCCACTGCCACAACGACAGCGGCCTGGCGATAGCAAATACGCTGGCTGCGGTCTCGGCAGGGGCAAGGCATGTCCAGGGAACGATTAACGGTGTCGGCGAGCGATGCGGAAACGCCGACCTGATTACCCTGTTGCCGAACCTTATCCTGAAGTGCGGTTACGAATGCCTCACGGAAGGCGCCTTGGCCGGGATCACCGAAGTGAGCCGATATTTCTGTGAGATTGCAAATTTACTACCGACGGAAAACCAGCCTTTCGTAGGTCTGGCCGCCTTCGCGCACAAGGGCGGCATGCACGTCGATGCGGTTCGCAAGAACCATGTTTCTTACGAGCACATCGATCCGGCCTCTGTCGGCAACCGGCGGCGTGTGCTCATCAGCGAACTGTCCGGGGCCAGCAACGTCGCAGTCAAGGCCGATAAAAAATTCGGTATCGACAACGACAAGGCGCTCCAGAAAAAGGTGCTCCTTGCCGTCCAAGAGATGGAAAACAAGGGTTATCAGTTCGAGGCCGCCGATGCGAGTTTCGACCTGCTGGTCAGAAAGACGCT